>DASXUF010000144.1 GCA_036504975.1 Candidatus Binatia bacterium
CGGAACGGTCCGGATCGGGAACCATCGTCGATGGCGCCGGATATATCTTGACCGTCCACTACGTCACGGTCGGCGCCGAGTCGATCACGGTGACGCTCGCCGACGGCGAGCAGTATCCCGCGGAGCTGGCGGCCCAGGACCAGGAGACGGGCCTGTCGCTGGTGAAGATTCCGGGCAAGGATTTTCCGTTTCTGCGCTCCGCGCCGGCCGAGGAGCTGGAGCTGGGACAACCTGCGCTGATCGTCGCCAGCGGCGGCGGGCAGGCGAGGAGAGTCAACGGCGGCTACGTGACCTCGACGGAAGGCTACGACGGCCACTGGGAATACATGCTGGAGAAAAGCATTCGCTTGAGCGCATTCAATCCCGGTTTCGGCGGTGGACCGCTGGCGGACTTCAAAGGCAGGTTGATGGGCGTCGTCTCCCTCAACTTGAACGACATTGGAAAGTTTTCGCTGGCGATCCCGATCGAGCTTTACCTCAGGCACGAGCAGGAGTTGAAGCGGCACGGCCGGGTGCTGAGCCGCGCGCCGCGGCCCTGGCTGGGTTTTTATCCGCAGCACATGGGGGGACACGTCGTGATCGCCGGCGTGGTGCCCGGAGGGCCGGCGGAAAGGAGCGGCCTCAGGGAGGGAGACATCATCATCCAAGTGGAGCGGCAGAACATCCGCTCCCGTCCTGAGCTTTATCGGGAGATCTGGAAAAAGAGACCGGGCGAGCGCATATCCTTCCACATCCTGAGGGACGAAGAAGCGCTCGATCTATCCGTGGTCGGCGCCGATCGAGGGAACTTTTACCGGACTTAGTCGTCGCCTCCGGTTTTCTTCAACTCCCCTTTGCCGACCACTTTAACGGACTGGGCCGGAGTGTAGGCATCCGGCTCGTACTTGATCATGGCCTTGTCGGTTTCTTGCAGGTCTTTCAATTTAATCTTCTGCCCTTCTTTCTCGATATCCGTCTTATCGTCGACGCCGACGACCTCTTCGCGGACTTTGCCCTTGCGCTCCATCTGAAAGGTGATCGTGCGCTGTCCGACGGCGCTGATAACGCCCTCTACTTCTCTCGCGGATTTTTTCTCCTCTGCCTTTTTCTCCTCTGCCTTTTTCTCCTCTTGTGCCGAGACGCTGCCGAGAAATCCACCGATCACCAACGACAGAACTGCAAGCCATCTAACGGTTTTCATCGCTTCCTCCTTCGACGATTGAAGTCGTTCCCTGAACTATTGGCGAAATTATCCAAAGTTTCCGGTAGTGTCAAGCCGCCTCGAAAGGATGAGGGCTGAGGGATGAAGGATGAAAAAGGATTCCCGTTCTGCATTGCTTTTGTTTCATCCCTCCGCCTTCATCCTTCATCCCTTTTTACGCTCAGGCCGAATACCGGGCCGGCAAGGTGATCAGGAACGTCGTCCCCTTTCCCACCTCGCTGTCCACTTCTACCTTGCCGTTCAGCAGATTAAGCAGCCTCTTGGCTATAGCCAAACCGAGGCCCACGCCGCCGAGGCTCCGGCTCGCCGAGCCTTCCACCTGCCGGAACGGCTCGAAGATAAGCGGCAACGACTCCCGGGGTATGCCGACGCCGGTGTCTTTGATCTCGATGTTTATTTGCTCGCCCGGCCCGACCGGAGAGGCGGTCACCTTGACCTGCCCCTTGTCGGTGTATTTGACCGCGTTGAAAACGATGTTGCTCAAGACCTCTTTGACCTTCATACGGTCGGTCTTGAGAGCCGGAAGGGTTCCCTCGATCTCCCAGGACAGCTCCACGGGTTTGCCGCTGAGTCCGATCCGGAACAAGAGCTCCAGCTCGGTCCAGACCTCTTCGAGCCGAAACTCCTCGACCCGGATGACGAATTGCCCGGCCTCGAAGCGGGAGAGATCCAAAAGACTGCTCACGAGATTGAGCGCCTCGCCGGAATTGCGCAGCGCCGTCTCGAGGCATTTCCTCTGCCGCTCGTTGGTCGCGCCGAGAAAGCCGCCCAGGAGAAGATCGAGGTTGCCGATGACGATATTGATCGGCGTGCGCATCTCGTGCGTCATGGTGGCGAGAAACTCGGCCTTGAGCCGGGTCGCCTCGCCGAGCTTGTCGTGCAAGGTTTTGACTTCCTGGATCAGCCTCGCGTTCTCGATCATGATCGCGACCGGTCCGGCGATCGCCGTGAGCATGTCCAGCTCCTTGTCGCCAAAGATCCCCGCCTTCCTGCTCACCACCTCGATGACGCCCTTGAGCTCTCCCCTTACTTTGAGCGGCACGCAGGCGATCGCCCGAGTTTGAAAGCCGGTCGTCCGATCGACGCGCTTGGCAAAGCGGGTCTCCCGGCGCACGTCGGAGACGACCATCGGCAACCCGGTTTCCGCGACGAATCCGGCAATCCCTTCCCCTTTCGACAGCGTCATGTTTTTGAGCTGGCTCGCTTTTTCGCCGAGCGCGATAAAAAACTTGAGGTTGGTATGTTCGCGGTCGAGGAGGAGAATCGAAGAACCGTCGGCCCCCATCATGGCCGCGGTGAAGCGCATCGCCGCGCTGATGACCTCCTCCAGGGCCATGGTGGTCCCCATGAAGTCGGCGATGTGACCCAGGATGCGAATTTCGCTGTCGGCTTCCAGCGGATTGACGGCGCTCACGACCGCCCCTTTCCCAGCTCTTGCGAGCGACGGGTCGCCTGCAACACGGCTTCCATCACGGTCCCCCTCATGCCTCCCTTCTCCAAGGCGTACAGTCCGGCGATGGTTGTTCCTCCCGGCGAGGTGACCTCGCCCCTCAGCTCTCCCAGGTGTTTCCCGCTCTTGAGCGCCATCAGCGCGGAGCCGTAAACCGTCTGGAGCGCGAGCTTCAACGCCACGTCCCGGCTGAGGCCGACCTGAACCCCGCCGTCGGCCAGCGATTCGATAAAAAGCAATACATAAGCCGGCCCGCTGCCGCTGAGACCGGTCACCGCGTCCAAATATTTTTCTTCCAACGGAAGCCCGATGCCGAAGCTGTTTAAGATCGCACCGACTCTTTCGAGATCCTCCGCGGTGGCGTTCTCTCCTCCGGCATAGCAGGAAGCTCCGGCGCCGACCACGCAGGTGATATTCGGCATCACCCGCACGACGCGCGCCCCCTTGGCTAAATTGTTTTCGATCCGGGAGAGCGGAACGCCGGCCGCGACGGAGACCAGCAGTTTTGTTTTACCCAACATGCCGGCGATCTCTTTGACTACCGCGTCGATGATCTGGGGCTTGACCGCGAGAATCACGATATCGGCGAATTGACAGACCTTGTCGTTATCCGGCGTGACTTCGATCCCCAGCTCGGCGGCGACGGACTGGCGGAGCGTTTCGCTCACGTCGCTCGCCATCACCTGTTTCTTTTGCACCAGGCCGGCGCCGATCACCCCGCGCACGATCGCCGAGCCGATCTTGCCCGCGCCGATCACGCCGATTTTGTCCTTGAGCATCCTCTTACCTTCGAAGCAGTAGACAGCAAAAGCTTATATCTTTCTGCTTTCCGCCTACAGTCTAATCCCTACCGCTTTATTTTAATACCGTTTGCCGATTTTTTTAAGCTCCTGCCAGGCCTCCGCGTCCTCGGAGCTGATCGCCAGGATCTCGCGGAATTTTTGCTCCGCCTCGCCGACTCTTCCCAGCTTGGCGAGCGCGATGCCGAGGTTGCGGCGCCATTCGACGTTGCTCCTCCTGAATCTCAGCGCGCGCCGGTAGGCGTCGGCGGCCTCCTGCCAAAGCTCGAGCTTGCTATAGGCTTCGCCGAGCGAGCTGTAAAGAGCGGCAGTGTCTTCGCCTTTTTCCTTGGACTGCTCCAGGAGATCCTTGGCTTTTTCCGTTTCTCCTTTGGTCAGCAGCAAACGGCCCCATTGCAACAGCACCTCTTTGTGATCGGGTTGAATTTGTCTGGCCTGTTCGAGCCATTTTTCCGCCTCCGGCAACTGGCGGTAATAGAGCGCTATTTTCCCTAGCCCTACGTAGGGTTGAACGTCTTTGCTTTTCATCTCGATCGCCTTGGAGTAGATCACCTTCGCTTCCGGCAGATAGAATTCTTCATGGAGGGCGAGGACGGCTCGGAGCGCCTGGGGCGAACGCTCCAGGGCCATGGCGGCCGCCTTGACCGCTTCGGAACTTTTTTCCGCTTCGAGAAGTATTCTGGCCTTGAGGACATAAAAATCGGCGTTCTTGGGATCGGCGGCGATCGCCCGCTCGACTTCCTCCAGCGCGCGGCTGTGCCAGCCGTTGGCCTCGTGCGCCTGAGCGAGATAGTAGCGGCCGAAGGCCTCGGGCGCGGCACCGGAAGTTTTCAGCCACGGGGCCTCGCTCAAGTGAGGTTGCATCAGCTTGCGGTTGAGCTCCGAAGTCGCCCGGCCGAGGTTCTTAGGCGCGGAGAACTCCAGCTCGGCGCCGTCGTCGGTGTTCAGCGGCGCGCCCTCGCTGAAAGCGAGCGCGCCTTCCCTGCCCATGCGGTAAAAGCCCAGAGTGGCGTACGGGTCGCTGAGGCCCAGCTCTTCGAAGTCCGCCCTGAGAATTTTGTTTTTCGCGAAGATCGCCTTGAGCTCGGTGTGGCGGAAAACCTGTTCCTGCATGCTCCCCACCATGAGAAAATCGCTCTCTTTCATGCCCCACACGGTCATGTAGGGGAAGGCCTCGGCGAAGGTGCGAAAGACCATGCGAAAATCGTCCGGCGACATGGAATAGTTGTGGAACCACTGGGCGAAGATGCCGTCCGGCTTGAGCTTCGACTTCACCACCGAGTAAAATTCCCGCGTGTAAAGATTGGCGATGCCGGCGATCCAGGGGTTGGACGGCTCGGCCGCGATCACGTCGTAAACCTTCGG
Source organism: Candidatus Binatia bacterium (assembly GCA_036504975.1). NCBI lineage: Bacteria > Candidatus Binatota > Binatia (SeqCode) > Binatia bacterium. Next base: position 4,817 of record DASXUF010000144.1, read on the forward strand.
CGTGGCGAGAATATAGTTGCGGCCGTCGGTGGGAATCACGCGCACCTTGGGATTTTCCAGAATCTTGCCGTTCTTGTCGTTGAAGAATTTCGTCGCTTCGCGCATCGCCGGCTCGATCTCGAGCACCTCGACCTCGCGCACCGGAAACGCCGCCACCGCCTTGCTCGTCATCCCGGTGCCGAGCCCGATCACCGCCGCTCTTTCCCCGGTCGGGTGAAACAGCATCGGAATGTAGCCGGTCATGAGCTGGCTCAAAGCGTCGCCGTGCGAGCCGTCGATTTTTCCGTTGGTGCGAAAATATTTGTACTCGCTGCCGGTGCTCTGATGGACGCTGACGGTGGCGGTCAGGCCCTCCTTATAATAGAGGATTTTGTCGCGGTGCATCTCCTCGACGCGGAGCGAGTCGCGATGCAGATTAGTGTAGCGGTCGCTGTAGACTGTGACGCCGCTCGTCATTACGTGTTGGTCCCAACTCGGGGTCTTCAGAGGGATCACCACGATCGCCGCGAGAACGGCGAGGCCGAGCACGAGACGCGGCGCCAAAGACATGCGCGGGTCCGCGACGATCAGGAACCAGCCGATGAGGAGATTCAAGATCACGGCGAAGAGAATCGAGTTCTGCACGCCGATGGTAGGGATGAGGATAAAGCCGCCGGCGAAGGCGCCGAGGATCGCGCCGAGCGTGTTGGCCGCGTAAGAGGTTCCCACGCTGCTGCCGACGCGATAGAGGCTCTGCGTGAACAAGCGGGCGACCAGAGGAAAGGTCATCCCCAGAAGCAGCGTCGGCAGCACCATCACCATGGCCGAGATCGCGACCTGAATCGAGAGAAACAGATGGAACGAGTCGCCGAAGCCGTGCAGCAGCCGCAAGAAAATCAGCGGCAGCTTCTCGAAGAGCGGGATCGTCGCCAGCGCCGTCAAGCCGACCAAAAGCTCGATCACGCCGAAGGTGGCCATTCGAACCTCGCGCTCGCCCATCGCCCGCGCGTAGAGAAATCCGCCGAGCGCCAGGCCGACGAGAAACGTCACCAGCATGGTCGTGAAAGAGTAGATGGAGCTGCCGATGACGAGCGTAAGGACGCGCGTCCACGCGTTCTCGTAGATCAGCGCCGCCATTCCGGAAAGGCACATGGAGAAAAGCAGCACCCAGCCGAGATTGGAGGGCACGGCTCCGGGAGCGGCATCGGCCACGGCAGGCTCTTCCGCAGGCGCAGGCTCGATAACCTCTTTGTCGCGCAACCGGTCCACGATGATGATGACGACGGCGATCGCGAGATTGAGCGCGGCGGCGATATAAACCGTCGTCCGCATCCCATAGGCCGGGATCAGATAGTAGCCCGAGAGGGCGCAGCCCAGAACCGCCCCGAGGGTGTTGGTCGCGTAAAGGTCGCCGACGCGTCGCCCGAGGTCGGTGAAGCTCTTGACGAAAAACCGGCTGAGGAGCGGCAAGGTCGCCCCCATGAGCAAGGTGGGGATCACGAGCAGGAGGAAGGACAAAAAGAACAGCAGGAGATTGAAAACGTAGGGATAGGCGTCGTTTATGTGAAACAGCGGAATATAAATCCGCCGTCCCGCGTCAAAGAGCCAGGGAACGACCAGGCCGTAAATGCCGACTCCGGCCTCGAGGATGCCGTAAAGCAAAAAATCGTTGTGGCCGCGATCGGCGATGCGGCCGAAGGAGTAGCTGCCGATGGCGAGTCCGGCCATGAACGCGGCCAGCACGGTGGCGATGGCATACGTGGTGTTGCCGAAGATCTGCGTCAGCATGCGGGTCCACACGACTTCGTAGATCAGGCCGGCGGCGCCCGACAAAAAGAAGCAGAGCAAAGCGATCAAAAGAAGCCCGCTGCCCCGCGAACGGCTAAAACCTGTTGTCATATCGTTCCCTTCGAACCCCCCTGATTAAAATCACAGGCAGTGATATCAGCACTGGGAATGAGTGTAAAGAGTCATACTTGAAAGGTCGAGGCCTGATGGCATACAAATCGTTTTAAGCCGAGATAAAGGAGAAGCCAGATGCCTAAGGACATGCGCAGTTGGATACGAGAGCTGGAGGAAGCCGGAGAGCTCATTCGCGTCACGAAGCCCGTCCATCCGCACACGCAGATGGGGGCCCTGCTCTATCAGTCGCGAGAAAAGTCGCTGCTGTTCGAGAACGTGGACGGGTTCCCGAAGTGGAAGAGCCTGGGCATGGCACCCGCCAACTTGCGCCATGCGGCGCTGGCTTACGGGACAACTGTAGAAAAGCTGATCCCAATAGCGGCCGAGCGCGCGCTCAAGCGGCAGCCAACGGAGCTGGTCTCGACCGGCCCCGTGAAGGAAGTGATTTTGAAGGGCGATCAAGTCGACCTCAGGAAGCTTCCGGCCCACGTCGCCGGCAGCGAGGAGACGCCTTATATAGCGTCGGGCCTCATGGTCGCGCGCGACCCGGACACGGGCGTGCGCAACGTCGCGTTTCATCGCTTGCAGATCAAAGGGCCGCGGAAGACCGGCGCCTTGATCGTCCCGCGCCACACGCGCGACATCTTGAACAAACACGAGGCGCGGAACGAGCCGACGCCGGTCGCCATCTTCATCGGCCACCATCCTTTATATTACATGGCCGCGGCCACAACCGGGCCGTTCGAGATGGACGAGCTGGAGCTGGCCGGCGGGCTGATCGGCGAGCCGGCGAAAGTCGTCAAGTGCGAGACCAACGACCTAGAGGTCCCGTACGACGCGGAGATCGTGTTGGAAGGGAGGATCCTGCCGAACGTGCGCGAAGAGGAAGGGCCGTTCTCGGAGTTTCACGACTACTACGTCGCCGGCATGGGGAAAAATCCCGTCATCGAGATCGACTGCATCACGATGCGCCACGACGCGATCTTCAAGGCGATTCAAAACGGCTCGGAAGTCGAAGGCTGCGTGTTTCACAAAGTTCCCTTCGGCGTCGCGGTCTACAACCACATCCGCTACATCGGCGGGCGCGTCGACCTGCACAACCTCTTGGTCCTTCCCGGCCTCTTCGGCATCGTCGTCCAGATGACGCCGCGTTTTTACGGCGAGGCAAAACAAGTTCTCATGGGCGTGCTGTCGAGCCCGATCCTCCATCCGAAGATCGCCATCGCCGTGGACGAGGACGTGAACATCTTCAACTACTGGGAAGTTCTCTGGGCGATCAACACGCGCTGCAACCCCGAGCGCGACATGGTCATCATCCCCGGCACCCGGATCCATCCGATGGACCCAACCGGCGACGAGCCGATTCCCCCCGGCGGCCCGTTCTGGCACCGCACCGGCGGCAAAGTGATTATCGACGCAACGAAGCCGCCGCTTTGCGCGGGCAAAGAGGCGCGGCTGCCGTTTGAGAGATTGAAGCCGATGGGATGGGAGACGGTCAGGCTAGAGGATTTTTTGCCGAGGTAGGATTACCTCACGCGGCGTAGCGGATCACTTCGAGTTCAGCCGTATTGTCTGCTTGCCTAAGCAGAGTGTCGATGCGTGCCATGACCGCATCCTCAATCAGATACTCTCGGCATGCGTTACACTGCAAAACCGGCAGTTGCTTGAAGATGACAATCCGGTCTTCCGACAGCTTAAACGGCAGGTCGGTACTGATCCGATTCATACCGGCGCCACAGATTTGGGGGGTGGACGCCGGATACGAACCTTTACGGGCTGGCCTTCACCGAAAAGACGAGCAAAGTCCTCGTCGGAAAGCTCGTCCCAGCCGAATGCCTCTCGCTTCAAAGCCCGCCGTTGGCCGGCAGTTGTAGACGCTCTCTTCGACCTCTTCGGGCTCAAGGGCTACCTAGTCGGCAGAAAGTATTTTCGGACCGCCGGAGTTATGCGTTCCGAAATGGTTGCGCCTTGGATTATTTTGTCTAGTACTGCCTGAGGAATGGGCGCTACAAAATGATCAACGCCGTAGTCCTCCAACTTTTTTATTTTGTCGATTCCCTCATAAACTTGGCCGAGTTCGTACATAATGACCGATGTGTTCGTCAACTCAGAATACTCGGCTGGCTCGATTCGGCAACTGTGATCTTTCCAGCTTGACCAAGGGGAAAAGTTGAAAATAACGATCGTATGGTTAGCTTCGTAAGCGACAACCCAAATGTGTGGGAGTCGATCACGATAGGACTGCAATCGGAAGGCGTCACCGAGTTTCACTATCGGTGCGCCTATTTCTGAAGACTCTTAAGAAAAGCGACTTCTTCGGAAAGCTGAGTGAGTTCCCGGATCTCTTCTTCGCTCTTTCCTGCATCTTTCAAAATTATAGTGGGATCAATCGGCAAAGAACCACCGTGGGGATCTGCGTATTCGGGAAGCGTATGAGTCCACTCTGAAAGTTGAAACGGATCCATGTGGCCGTATTTCTGATAGACTTCGTCTAGGATTTTTAGTTCAAACTGTGAAAGTTCGTCGGTTTCCGAATCATCTTTGACTGTGTATAGCGTTGTTTCCTGGCGTTCCGAAATATAATCATGCCACCACAAATCATCTTCCCGGTGCTTAGGCTTTGTAGCATCATAGATTGCGCTTAGAACAGGACCCAATTCCATTGAAACCATCTTGTCGCCCGTAATTGAGTATCCCGCTTTTATCAAAGCAGTTCGGTCTGCAAGATATAATAGCTTAATGAGTAGGAGTAAATCCATTTTGCCGCCATGAAGTTTGACTAAGTAAGCGGCAGCTTGAGCAGCTTTCCTTTTGTTCAGGATAAATTTCACGTCATAATTATAGTTGACCACCCCATAGAAGGTCAATCATTATCAAAGGGAAGATTTTTTGCCGAAGTAGGGGTTTAATGTGAATGGTTTAGACGCTGAGCTTGCCGCGATTCGATCATGCCGATGACTATCCGCGATCCATTTCAGATCTTATCGCATGAGCGTCCAATATTCACCGCGCAGTCTTGTGGTCCGTCCAGCTTCAGTGAGAGCGCGGTATCCAGAAAAGAAACACCGCCTTTGGCAGTTGGCTCTGCCGGTTCGATCGTAATCCGCACGCGAGTATTCGGCTCAAGTGTGAGCGCGTCGTGAGGACGAAGGACCTTTCCGTCAAAAACTGCTTCTATGGTCTTAGTCATTTCACACCTCTGATACTCCAGAGCTACTCGCAAGTACAGCAGACCTCGGTGCTCACCGCACGTCTAACGTCCCATCATCATCTTCCCGCGTCGTGATTTAACCTTCCGGGACGAAACTCGGGGCGTTTCTGTCATGACGCGATAGTGCCTGGTGAAAACTCATTTAGCAAGAAAAAGCTCCGGCGGCCCCTTCTGGCACCGCACCGGCGGTAAAGTAATCATCGACGCGACCAAACCGCCGTTGTGCGCGGGCGAACAAGCGTGTCTGCCGTTTCAAAGATTGAAGCCGATGGGTTGGGAGACAGTGAGGTTGGAAGATTTTTTGCCGAGGTAGGATTTAACGTGATGGGTGAGACGCTAAGCCGGCGAGATCGGCACTCACCGATGATTGTTCGGAAACCCCTTTGCAACCCTTGGATAATTCTGGACGATTACGTTCGTCGTTTTTCTACGCGACGGGCGTATTTCCCACGAACAATCTCACCAAGTCACCCAACGGATCAGCAGCGGCGCGACGATGAAGCAGCCTAGGATCGCCGGGAAAAAAATGGGGGGAACCGGGTAATCGTGAACAGGCCAGCGAAAGAGCCAACCGGGCGCAATCCACGCAAAGAGGATTACGAAGAGCGGAACTGTAACAATAGTCAACAACAGCGCGAAGATCGCCCGCGCGGTTCGCCCGGAGGGAAGACTCCGCGGCGCTGGAACTGCCAACCCTCTACGCCAAGGGTTATGAGGACCGGCGGCGCGCAAAGCCAAGCAATGAGGAGGAGGAGTGCGCTCGGTGTGAAATGCATATTTCAGCCCCGTGTCTATCTCGGCCAGAATCTGACGCAAATATCGCTCCGTCATTGAACGGCGTCAAGAATTATTTTAATCGCTGGCGGTTAATTCCTCAGCTTGCTGCAACAAGTCAATTGCCAATCCGAAGGCCGTCATTCCCGCATGCTTTAAGCGGGAATCCAGGAGGGTTCGGGCGCACGACCCCCGATAGAAACATTCGGGGGTGACGCCTTTAAGACAAAGTAGATAGGGTCGAGCTAAGTGACCGGGCCTGTCACCTCTGCGATACGGCCGTCGCCTACCCAAATCGCGTCAATGATCTCGAAGACTTCCTGGGCCAGCGGCGTCATGATGACGTCCTCTCGCGCCAGACCTCGCCCCACCATGCTATGACGCGCAATATTCCGTACGCTGGCATCGATGATCTTTACGCCGAATCCCTGGCGAAATTCCAGCGAGACTGCGTATCGATCGGCTCGGTCGGTTCCCTCGCCCCAGGGTCCGAGGATGAGGTCGATATGCGCGCCCTTCTCGGGAATCTTACCGAGCGACCAGTGAACGAAGTAGACAGCCTCAGCGGAGTTCTCTCGGTGAACCAATCCCCAGACGGTGCGACTGTTGTCGCCACAGCACTCACACGGCCCAAAGTCCTGGCTGCCGTCCGGCTCTATCACTCGCTCGTTCATCCAATTTCCTGACGGGAAAAGAAACTCAGACCCTTAGTGCTTTTTCCATTCAGCTAGAATCGGCGTCACTTCGGTGAGTGTAAGCTTCCTCTTGTCGTTTAGTCGCGGGTCTTCACCGCTATATGCGACAAAGATGGTATTTTTATTTTTCGAAACGCAATTGTTCGGCTAGTGGCGCCATGAATGTGGAGCATGGCGTCGTAACCTGCACGGGGCCGACTCTCCAAACGAACATCGTGAGCGTCTGTGATTGGAGTGAATCCAAGAGACGCTCGGTCCACCTCCTCGACCGCTTTAAGTAGTCGTTTCACGCGGGGATCATCAAGGGATACCTTCTCGGGAACAAAACCACAGCAAGTCAGAATCAAAACCGCCGAAGTGAATACGACCAACTGAGATTGTCGTGAAGCAACCATGCACTCTAACCGTCACAAACGGTTGTTATGTTTCTTTGCTCAGATGCGCCAACCTGGGCGCGTGCAGTTCCCAGTTTTTTCCGTCGAACGGATCGATGGTCAACTCTTTTGGTTGCGGCTGAAGGCAGCGGACGTTGACGTCGTAGCCGTCGGGATTGGAGCGCGGGATGTAGAATGACTTCACGCCGCAGGTTTTGCAGAACCTGTGCTGCGCTGTTCCTGTGTTGAAGGAGTAAGTCGTGAGGTTTTCTTCGCCGCTCAGGAGTTTGAATTTGGATTTCGGGACGATGAGGTGCAGGAACGCGGATTTTGAACAGATCGAGCAGTTGCACTCTTGGCAGGTGATCCGTTCGGGCGCTTCCACTTCGAGCTGCACCGCTCCGCAGTGGCAACTGCCCCGGTAGATCATCGGTCTATGCCCAACTCACGGATTCGGGAACGACGATCCGTACAGCCTGATCCATTCTTTCGCGGCTTCTTCGGTCGTGAGCTTGCGCCCGTCTTGAATCTCGACGTCGCGTCGGTAGTTCTCGATGTGGCAGATCTGCTCGACCATGCGCACCCGGAACGCCACGTCGGCGTCGAGAAACTGGACGCCGACGGCGTATTGGCCGCCTTCGTTTTTACACCATGCCACTCGGGCCGTTGTCACTTCGAAGACGGGACGCAAACACGGCATACGCAAGGCGACGATGGTTTCCGGCTTGATCGCCGTGTCCGAAAGGAATGCAAGACCGCCAAAGCCGACATTCTTGCCGCCTCGGCCTACATAGTCGCTGTCGCCGGCGGAGCGAACCTCAATCGGCACATCCGAGGGGTGTCGGATGAACTGACGCATAAAATTACTCCCAGGGTTTCAATTGAGCGGCCGTGCCTTCTCGATGGTTTGCAGTTTATCACAATTTGAGTTCGTACGGTTAGCTAAATTCTTCAACCCTTGAACCCTTAAACCTCCTTATGGCGCGTACATGCCGTCGATCAGCGCCGCCGCTTCCTTGGCGAACATGCCCATCTCGACACCTTCTCGGAGCCAGCTCTTTTGCGCTTTCAGCGTCGCAGCCTCGGGCCAGGTGAAATCGGACGGGAGCAAAAATATCTTAGTCCGCGGCCAGGCGGCGGCTACTTCTTCGGGATTTTCCAGACCGAAGAACTGTTTGGCGTATTTTTTAAAGTGAGCCTCGTCCCCTTGGAGGCCTTTGTACGCTTCGGTCCACGCGGCGCGGAGTTTAGGAACGAGCGCCGCGTTTTCTTTTACCCACGGCTCGAGACCGGCGAGCCAGACGACCGGCATTACTTTGACGTTGAGCAGCCGCGATAGCTCGTCGCGGAAGCCCAGGATCGTTTTGTACTTTCCGCCGGTGAGCAGCCGCGAGACGTGCGCTTCCCAGAGAAGCCCGGCTTCGACGTCGCCTCTTTCCAACACGGCGATGATCGCCGGAGCGCCCATCTTCTTGAGCTGAAAATCTTTTTCGATGTTCATGCCGCGCTTGCGCATCATGAAATCGAATAGGTTATAGAGCGTTGTCACCTCGGAGGTCAGCGCCACCGGCTTGCCCTTGAGGTCTTCGACCGAGTTATACGGAGAATCCTTTCTCGCCAGAACGTACATGTGGCTGGTCTGATACGGCTGGAGCAGCCGAATCGGAACGTTGTTGACGTTGGCGCGGAGCCCGGCCTCCGGCGTCATCAGCCCGACGGAAACAGCTTTGATGCCGAGCAGGCGCTGGATCTCCGGCACGCCGGCCCAGCGCGGCTTCATGACGAAACCGTTCTTTTTGTCGAGCTCCTTGTCCAAAATATACTGCCCGCCGAGACCGAACAGCCCATCGTTCGGCAGGCCGACTTCCACCGTCGGCATCTCGGCGGCATGGACGCTCGAGACGGTCATCGATAAGAATATAGCGACCACCAATATCATTCCCGTGAAAGCATGTCCTGAGCGCAGCCGAAGGGCGGGAACCCAGAACCCCCACTTAATCTCCCCCTTTCTAAGGGGGAGACAGAGAGGGGGTATTGCCTGTCGCCTGATGCCTAATGCCTTCTTCATGTTCCCTCCTGATCCACAAGCTTCAAAACTATATTCAGCAGCTTCTTCTTGAACTGAATAAAGTTCAGATCATCGAAATCGCGCTCCGCGAGCGTCAGCGGATTGTCCACGACCTCGACGATGCGCGCCGGGCGGGCCGAGAAGATGACGATCCGGTCGCCCATATAGGCCGCCTCCTCGACGTCGTGGGTTACGAGAAGCGCGGTCTGCTTGAGGCGCGCGCAGATCTCGACCGCGTCCTGGCGCAGCTTGCGCGAGGTCAACTGGTCGAGCTTGCTGAAGGGCTCGTCCATCAGTAGCAGCTCCGGCTCGACGGCAAGAGCGCGGGCAAGGCCGACTCTCTGGCGCATGCCGCCGGAAAGGTAGAGCGGGAATTGCCGGCGAAATTCGCTGAGGCCGACCAGGTCGAGATATTTTTCCATCCGCCGCTCCCACTCGCCATGCGGGACCTTCATGCCTCTCAGGGCAAAAATAAGATTCCCTTCCACACGCTTCCAGTTGAGCAGGCGCGGGTCCTGGAAAACATAACCCAGTCTCGGGTTCCAGGTTGCGGCCCGTTCGACCTTGCTCAGGGTTGATCTTGCGTTCATTGCAAGATCAAGTTCCGGGTTTTCATCCGGATTTCTCCGATCTCCAACTCGAAACTCAGGACTCGAAACTCGGAACTGGATTTGTCCTTGATCCAATTTCTCTAGGCCGGCGATCGCGTTGAGGAGCGTCGACTTGCCGCAGCCCGACGGCCCCAGCAGCGCGGTAATTCCCCGCTCTCTGGCCTCGAAAGAGACGCCGTTCAGGACGAGCATCTCCGAGCCATCCTCGCGTGAATAATACTTTACCGCGCCGTTGACGCTCACATAAGCCATCTACCTTCTCCACGCTTCCACGCGCGGGCGCCAGCGGGTGACGCTGCGTTCGAGCCAGCCGATCATGCCGAACTCGATCACGATCATGACGACGAGAAACGTGATCGTCCAGGCGAGCACGGCCTTCATCGAAAAGGTATTGAAACCGCGCACCACGCGATAGCCGACGCCGTTGCTGAAGCCGAACATTTCCACGACGACGACCACTTTCCAGGCGAGCCCGAGGCCGTAGCGAATCGCCGCCAGGATGTGCGAGATGAGCTGCGGCAGGATCACGTCCACGATCTTCGACCACGGACCGGCGTGGAACACCCGGCTCATGTCGATCAGATCCTTGTCGATCGATTTGGTCCCCTGCCAGATGCTGATCGTGAGCATGGGGAGAATCGTGACCGCCACCGCCGCGTACGCGCTGGTTTCCGTCAGGCCGAAAAACATGATCGCGAGCACCGCCCAGATGAGCCCCGGCATGGTGAGCCCGAGGACCACCGGCGGCTCGAAAAAACTCTCCAGGCTCCGAAGCGTCCCCATGAAGACTCCGAGCGGAATGCTGACGATCATCGCGAGCGCGAAGCCGACGAAGACGCGGCGGAGCGTATTGCTCATCTCGACGAAAAGATCGCCCGAGCTTATGATCGCGCCGACTTCGACAAAGGTGTCCCACGGCTTCGGCACCAACGTCGGAGGGAAGATCAGGCTCAGCAGCCACCAGATAAACAGCAGCGCGAGGATCGAGGCGATTCTGAGGCCGTTGTCTTTTAGCGCTTGGCGGCCGGCGCGCGGCTTGCCGCGGGCGATAGGAACGTCCGAGACTCCCGGCAAAGAGCCGGCTTCGCCGTCGAGCGTCGGAACCTCGTCCCGTCGTGTGTAATCGGCAGACGCCATCAATAGATTTCTCCGTGCCGGCCATCCTATGACGCGTCCCAAACCCTGTCAATGTAATTGGCGGCGGCGAAATTTTCGAAGGGATTCACGTCGCGCGGGCGGCCTCCGAACGAGTTCGCAAGGTTGACTTTCTGAGTCGCATAGGATAAAGAAAATTCTCTGTTGACGGGAAAAAAAGACTCTCCCTGATCGCGCCGCGCCGTCAGGAAAGAGCAAGATCCAAATCCTTAAAGAGCGGCCGGGCCGCGATCGCGGTCTTGAGGCCGGGCATAGAATTCCCAATTAGCGGAGGAAAGAAATGAGCAAGCCCATGGAGAAAATCTCTGGGGCCCCGCGGTCCGAGGCTATCCGAGATCTGCGCAGCGCCCTCGAATGGCTGAGACAGGAAGGCGATCTCATCGTCACGGACAAAGAGGTCGATCCCAACCTGGAGATCACGGGCATCCAGAAACAACTGGACGGCGGCTGCCCGATTCTTTTCAACAACATCAAGGGCAAGCCGAAGCATCGCTGCGTCACGAACCTTTTCGGCGACATGAACGTCATCGGCAAGATGTTCGGCTGGAAGGATCACGCCGACCGCACGAGGAAGCTGGCCTATGCGCTGACCCATCCGTCGAAGCCCGTCATCATCGATCAACAAGACGCCCCGGTTCAGGAAGAAGTTTACGAGAAGCCGACCGACGCCGCCGAATTCGTCGTGCCGATCCGGCACACCGAGATCGAGCCCGAGCTGACCGTCGGCTCCGGCAACCGGCTGATCTCCGGCGAATACTTCGACGGCGGCACGGACTTGGGCTACAACCGCATGAATTTCCGCTGGGGCAACGTCGCGACGTTTCAGATCTCGCCGGGCTCGCACATGTGGCAGGTCGTCACCAAGTATTACAAAGCGAACAAGCTGGTCCCGATCACGATGAACTTCGGTGTGCCGCCGTCCTGCACGTTGATGGCCGGCGCCGGCTTCGATTACGTCATTCTGCCGCAAGGCTGCGACGAGGTCGGCAGCGCGGGCGCGGTCCAGGGCTCTCCCGTGCGGCTGGTGAAAGCGCGCACCGTCGATGCTCTGGCCGTCGCCGACGCCGAAGTCGTGCTCGAAGGCTACGTCAATCCGCGCGACCGCCGCTTCGAAACCGCCGAGTCCGAGAAGGCCGGCATTCAAGGCCGCTTTCATTTCCATCCGGAGTGGGCCGGCTACATGGGCAAGGCCTACAAGGCACCCACTTTTCACGTCACCGCCGTGACCACCCGCAAGCGCGAGTCCAAGCCGATCATTTTCCCGCTCGGCGTGCACACCCTCGACGACCACAACATCGATACCACGGTGCGCGAGGCGGCCATGTTCGAGCTGTGCGAGCGCATGCAGCCCGGCATCATCATGGACGTGAACATCCCCTACTGCATGACCGACTGGGGCGGAGCGATCATCCAGGTCAAGAAGAGAAACAAGATCGAAGAGGGCTGGCAGCGGAACTTCATGGCCGCGATCCTGGCCACGTCGCAAGGCTCGCGGCTCGTCATCGCGGTCAGCGAGGATACGGACCCGTACGACATGGACGACGTCATGTGGTGTCTTACGACCCGCGTGAATCCCAAGACGGATATCATCAACCCGCTGCCGGGCGGGAGAGGCCAGACCTTTATGCCCGCCGAGCGCATGACCGCCGGCGAGCGCGAGTGGACCGCATCGAACACGATGTTCGAAGGCGGCATGGGCATCGACGCGACCGTGCCGTTTGGTTATGAAAGCGACTTCATGCGCCCGGTCTATCCGGTCGGGAAAATCGATCTCAAGAAGTTTTTTACCGACAAGGATATTCAAAACGCCAAGTCGCGTATGCAGGGCTGGGTCCACTCGCTCGCGCGCACGGGAAGATAGTACGGACGGCGCTGCTAGTTGAGTCGGTTACGAAAAGGGCAGGGCCTAAGTCCCCTGCCCTTTTTTTTGAGATGTCGGATTAACCGCAGAGAACGCAAAAAAAATCCTTCTATGCGATCTTTGTGTTCTTTGTGGTTATTTTAGGATGATCATTATGACTGCGGGCGATAGAAGTGAAGGACTGCTCGCGCCGTACCGCGTCCTGGATTTGACCGACGAGCTGGGATTCCTCTGCGGCAAAATCTTGGGCGATCTCGGCGCCGACGTGATCAAGATCGAGCGTCCGGGCGGCGACCCCGCCCGCCGGCTCGGCCCGTTCTTCAAGGACGAGCGCGATCCGGAAAAAAGCCTTTACTGGTTCGGCTTCAACAACAACAAGCGCGGCGTCACGCTCAACCTCGAATCGCCCAAGGGGTGTGAAATTTTCTCCCGGCTCGCGGCCAGGGCCGATTTTGTTCTCGAGACCTTCACGCCCGGCTACCTCGACAAGCTCAAGATCGGTTACGCCGCTCTAAGCAAGCTGAACCCAAAGCTGGTCTTAACCTCCATCACGCCCTTCGGCCAGACCGGACCCTACGGCAAATTCCGCGCGTCCGATATCGAGATCATGGCGCTCTCCGGCTGCATGTCGCTCACCGGCGATCCCGGCCGGCCGCCGCTCCGCGTCACGTTTCCGCAAGCGTACTCGTGGACCGGATCGTACGCCGCGATGGGCGCGCTGATCGCGCACACCCATCGACAAAGGACCGGCGAAGGACAACACGTGGACGTCTCGGCGCAGGCCTGCCTCTTGTGGGCGTTCTCCCATGCGCACACCTTTTGGGATTTGAACCGCCATCTGGAGAAACGCGCCGGCTCTTTCATGACCGGCCGGAGCATCACCGGCGCGAAGATGCGAGTTTTCTGGCCGTGTAAAGACGGATTTTTAAATTTCATCATCTACGGCGGCGAGGCGGGCCGGCGAACCAACCAGGCGCTGGTCGAGTGGATGAACGGCAAGGAGATGGCGCCGGATTTTCTCAAGCAAAAAGATTGGCAGACGTTCGATATTGCCAAGGTGAAACAGGACGAGATCGACCGGATGGAAGAGCCGATCGCTAAATTCTTCACCGGGGTAACGAAGGCGGAATTTTTCAAAGAGGTCGTCAGGCGGGAAATGCTTGGTTATCCGGTCGCGAGCGTGAAAGAGGTCTTCGAAGATCCGCAGCACGCCGCGCGGGATTTCTGGCAGGAGATCGACCATCCCGAGCTTGGATGCTCGATCACCTACCCTGGCGGCTTCGCCAAGTTCAGCGAGGGCGCCTGCCGGATCTGGCGGCGCGCGCCGCGGATCGGCGAGCACAACGAAGAAGTGTATTGTGGAGAGTTGGGAATGACAAAGAGCGAATTAGAAAAGCTACGAAAAGAAAAAGTCATCTAGACGCTTTCACCCTCACCCTTGCCCTCTCCCTCAGGGAGAGGGCAAGGGTGAGGGAAGTTTTGCTGAATGCTGATGGCTGACTGCTGAAAGCTGTTTTTATGGAATCTCTGAAGGGCGTTAAAGTCGTCGAGTTCGCCGCCTTCGCCGCCGGACCGGTGGTCGGGAAGCATCTGGTCGACCACGGCGCGACGGTGGTCCACGTAGAATCCAAAGTGCGCCCGGACGGGTTCCGCGCCCACTATCCGCCGTACAAGGACAACATCCACGGCCTCAACCGCTCCGGCCTTTTCGCGCTCTGCAACAACGACAAGCTCGACATCACGCTCAATCTAAAAAAATCCCCCAAGGCCACAGAGTTGGCGAAAAAGATCGTCACGTGGTCGGACGTGGTCATCGAGAATTTCAGTCCCGGCACCATGGCCCGCCTCGGCCTCGGTTATGAGGATCTGAAGAAGGTGAAGCCCGATTTGATCATGCTCTCCAGCTCCAACTTGGGCCAGAGCGGTCCGCACGCGCATCACGCCGGTTTCGGCTCGCAGCTTTCTTCGCTGGCGGGATTTACGCATCTCACGGGCTATCCGGACGGCTCGCCGCAGATTCTCTACGGTCCGTACATCGACTACATCGCCGTCGCCTACGGGGCGGTGGCGATTTTGGCCGCGCTCGATTACAAGAAGCGGACCGGCAAGGGAAACTATATCGACACCGCGCAATACGAGACCGGCCTCCAGTACCTGGCGCCGATTCTGTTGGATTACAAAGTAAACGACAGAGTCGCCGGCCGGAACGCCAACCGCGATCCCGACGCGGCGCCGCACGGCGCGTACCCGTGCAAAGGCGACGACAGTTGGTGCGTGCTCAGCGTCAGCTCGGAGATCGAATGGAAAGCATTTTGTCGCGCGCTGGGCAGTCCACGTTGGATGAGCGACAAGAAATTTTTTTCACACGAAGCGCGCAAGGCCAACGAAGACGAGCTCGACCGCAACGTCGGCGAGTGGACTCGCGGCTTCACGGCGCGCGAGGTCATGACCAAGCTTCAAAAAGCGGGAGTCAAAGCCGGAGTCGTCAACCGGATGTGCGACGTGTACGAAGACCCGCAGCTTAAAGCTAGACCTCAGTGGGTCGAGCTGGAGCACCCGGAGATCGGCAAGATGCACTATCAGCGGCCGCCGTTTCTGCTCACGAAGACGCCGCCCGGCCCGGCGCAGCGCGATCCGCTGCTCGGCGAGCACAACGAATATTTTTATTGCGATCTTTTAGGCCTGTCCCGCGCGGACTACGAAGGGCTGGTAAAAGAAGGCGTTATCGATTAGCTTTACCCTCACCCTCTCCCTGAGGGAGAGGGTTGGCGTGAGGGAGAAAAGGAGGTCGTTGAACATGAAACACCTACCTTCCCTGCTGTTAGGTTTTCTGCTGCTGGCTCCCCTATCCCTGCATGCGGCGGAAAATGTCCGCGCCGCCTATCCTTCGATGAACAACTCGGTGTTCTGTCTCACCATCGCGCAGAAAGAAGGTTACCTGAGAGAAGAGGGACTCCATCTTGAGCTTCTCAGCATCCGCGGCGAGATCGCCATACGGACGACGCTGGCCGGCGAGGTGGACTTCTTCACCAACGCGGGCAGCGCTCTCGCAGCGGCGGTCAGGGGTGTCCCGGTTAAAATTCTCACGATCTTTCAGGACAAGCCCTCGTGGGATCTTATCGCGCAGCCGAATATCAAGTCGATCGCGCAACTCCGCGGCGCGAACGTCGCGATCATGTCTCCCGAAGGCTCGCTCGCCGTCGTCGCGCGAGAGATCTTGAAGCAAAACGGTCTCGACCCGGCGAAAGACGTCAATCTCGTCGTCCTGGGAGGCGACGAGGTCCGTTACCCGGCAATGAAAGGAAAGGCGATTCAGGCGTCGCTTTTTAATACCTCGACGAGCGTCGTCGCCCAGAAGGAAGGCTTCACGAAACTCGCGTCCGCGGCTGACTACGCCAACATTGTCCAAAGCGGATTTGCCACGTCGGACGAAAAGATCAAACAAAATCCAAAAAAGATCGCCGGCTTCATCCGCGCCGGCCTCAAAGGCATGATTTTCTTCCTCAGCAAACGGGAGGCGGCGCTCAAATACATGATGGACGCTCTCAGGCTGACCGACCGGGAGTTGGCCAATAAGATCTATGACATCGATTCCAAGTTGATTCTCCGCGACGGTTTCAGCAGCGACAAAATTCTTCAATCGATGATCGAGGACATGAAAAAGGCGACGAAAGTGCAGCGCGAGATCAAAACCGCCGACGTATTCGATTTGAGCTTCGTGCGCAAAGCGAGCGAAGAGTTGAAGGCCAGCGGCTGGAAGCCGTAGCTTTACCGAAAATTCCGTTCATGCTTTGACAAGCTCAGCACGAACGGACAACGCTGACCCGGTCACCCTGAGCCTGTCAAAGGGCGACTGACACTTTAAGAGAGGAATCGCTTCATGGGTTTTACCGATTTGAGAGATTACCTTGGCGCGCTCGACCGACTCGGCATGCTGCGCGTCATCGAGGGCGCCGAGTGGGACCTGGAGATCGGCGCGATCTCCCAGATGACGCAGGAGACCGAGGACAATCCCGCTCTCCTGTTCGACAAGATACCGGGGTATCCGGCGGGTTTTCGAGTTCTCACCAACGTGCAGAACAGCCCCCGGAAGCAAGCCTTGGCCCTGGGCCTGCCGACCGACTTGAGCGACCTGGAGATCGCGCGCGCGATGAAGGAAAAGCGCAAGGAGACCGTTCTCATCCCGCCGCGCGAGGTCGCCTCCGGGCCGATCCTGGAGAACCAGGACCGCGGCGACAAGGTCAACGTTCTAAAATTTCCCACGCCCAAGTGGCGCACGCTCGAAGGCGGCCGCTACATCGGTACGACGACCCTCGTCATCAATCGCGACCCGGACGAGGGCTGGGTCAACATGGGGACCTACCGGCAGATGATTCACGACGAGAAGACGGTCGGATTTTTCGTCGAGCCCCATCACCACGGCATGATCATCGCAAAAAAATATTGGGCCAGGGGCAAAGCTTGTCCCGTGGTTGCCTGTTACGGCCAGCAGGTGGAATTGTTTCAGGCGTCGACCGGCAGCTCGCCCTGGGGAAAATCGGAGCTGGAGGTCGCCGGCGGCATCGCGGGCCATCCGATCGAGATCATCAAGGGCGAGTTGACGGGCCTCCCGATCCCGGCGCGGGCGGAAATTGCCATCGAAGGCGAAGTGCCGCCGCCGGAAGTGGACGCTCGCACCGAGGGGCCGTATCGCGAATGGCCCGGCTATTACAGCCAGGAGCCGCATCCCCAGCCGGTTATCAAGATCAAAGCGGTCTATCACCGTAACGACCCGATCTTGACCGGCCCGCACCAGAACAACCGCAACATCAGTGTCGGCACGATCACGCACGCCGCGATCGCGGTCTGGGACGCGCTGGAAAAGAGCGCGCTGCCCGGCATCCGCGGCGTCTGGGCGCACGCCAACGGCCTTTTTATCGTCATCTCGTTGAAACAGGCCTTCGCCGGCCACGCGAAGATGGCGCTGCTCACGGCGGTCGGCGTCCGCGGGTCGAACAGCGCCTATCGATACTACGTCGTCGTGGACGAAGACATCGACCCGTCGAACTTGAACGACGTGCTTTGGGCGATGACCACGCGCTGCCTGCCCGAAGAGCAGATCGACATCGTGCGCGGCACGGTGAGCACGCGGGTCGACCCGATCATGAGCCCCAAGAAGCGGGAGTCGTGGGACCTGACCTGCGGCCGGGTATTGATCGATGCCTGCAAGCCCTGGGATTGGATCGAGCAATTCGGCAAGCATATGACCTTCACGCCCGAATACGAGCGGCAGATCCGCGAGAAATGGGCGCCCATTCTGGGTAAGCAGCGCTGACAAACCGGGTTTGGCGCTTGGGCGTCTTTACCGGCGCCGTTTGGTCTTTTTTGCAACTAATAGAACTCTTCTGCTCAGAGCCCCACTATTAGCTGTAGTTTTCTTCACCGCGCGATTGACAAGCGAGGGGTCACGGTGCTACTCTCCCCCCTAATCCATCACACCGAACCCTGCTCCGTCTTTTCCCCTTTATGAGATTCCACCCAAAAAGCTTTCATCTGCCACGGTCTAGCCAAAGCCCGGCCCTAGCTGCGACGCTGTTGTCCATGTCCCTGATGCTCGCGCCGAGCCAGCTTTCCAAAGCGGGCAATGCCCATTGGGTCGAGCGCGACAACAAAGGCGACCGGGACGCAGTCGAATTGCTTAAGATCTACTCGGTAGTCAAAAAGGGAATGGCCTATGCCGAAGACGGTGCGGTTTGGGACGTGTCCAACACCGTTCAGAACGAAAGCAAGCGCCATGGCCTGGATCCTTTTCTCGTTCTTGCGATCATCAAGGTTGAGAGCGGCTTCCAGCACAGCGCCGAGGCGGAAGATGGCGCCCGCGGCCTGATGCAGATTCAGCCGGAGATCGCTAAATCGATAGCTCAGGAAAGAAAGTCCGTTTATCGATCGGACAAGCACGTCGGCGCCGACGATCCCGATCTCGACGACCCGATCGTCAACATCAAGCTCGGCGTTTTTTATCTCCACTCGCTCAGGCGTAACTTTCAGGACATGACGCTGGCCTTGGCGGCCTACAATCGCGGCCCGACGCGAGTTAAGAACCTCTTGCTGGAAGAAACCGACGTGCCGCTGGAATACGCCACGAGGGTCCTTTCGACCTATCAGGACTACCGCAGAAACGCTCGCCGGTTCGACTGAGATTGTTTTGCTCTCCCGCACTCCGCGAAGTTCTCCCTCAAAGCATCGACTTGTGATAAAGGATATCGGCGACGATTCCTGAAATATCATGGTGCGTGCGCCGGAAATTACATTGACCGAGACCGCCTGGGCGGAGATTTCGCGCCATGCCGCCGACGCCTTTCCCGAAGAGTGCTGCGGCGTCGTCCTGGAGCGCAGCGGCGGCGAGGAAGTCCGGCGGTTCAAAAACATCCAGAACCAGCTCCACGCGCTCGATCCGGAAACCTATCCGCGCGAAGCCGCCACTGCCTACGCGATGGACCCCAAAGAACTGGAATCGACCCTCGACGAAGCGGCGCGCGCCGGCGCTAAGATCAAGGCCTTTTATCACTCCCACCCCGGTCACGAGGCCTACTTTTCCGCCGAAGACAAGGCCTTCGCCATGCCGTTCGGAGAGCCGATCTTTCCGGACGCGGCTCAAATCGTCGTCTCGATTTACGACCGCGCGGTGAAGCGCATCGCGGCCTACGCCTGGGTGGAGATGAAAAAAGATTTCGTCGAGATCCCTTTGAGGAAAGTCTCCCGATGAAGCCGCCGCGGGACCGCGCGATCGATTCGCGCGGGCTTAAACTTCACTATCTCGAATGGGGCGATCCGGCGGCGGAGCCCTTGATACTCATTCACGGCTTCCTCGATCATGCCCGGAGTTGGGAGCCGTTCGTCGCGGAGCTGGAAAAAAAATCGTCCGCGCCGGCGTGGATCATCGCCCCCGACTGCCGCGGCCACGGCGACAGCGGCTGGGTGGGCGTCGGCGGCTATTACCACTTTCCGGATTACGTGTGGGACTTGGACCGACTGGTCGAATCGTTGGACGCGCGAACGATAACGTTAGTGGGCCACTCGATGGGCGGGACCATCTCGTTTCTCTACGCCGGCACGTTCCCTGACAGGGTGCGAAAGCTTGTTCTGGTCGAGGGCATCGGGCCCATCGCCATGCAATTCGTCGATTCCCCGCCGCGAATGGAAAGATGGCTTGCGGAAGTTAAGGCCTTGTCCCACAGAAAAATCGTCGAGTACGCGACGCTGGAGAAAGCCACCGAGCGGCTCAGGCGAAAGAATCCCCGTCTCAAGCCGGAGCTGGCGTTGGAGCTGGCGCGCTCGGGAATGAAACAGACCGACGGCGGAAAGTGGATTTGGAAATTCGATCCGCTGCACCGCACCGCGGCGCCGCAGCCTTTTTATTCCCGACAGGCCGTCGAGTTTTTTCGCCGGATCGAATGTCCGGTTCTACTGGTGAACGGCAAGGAGAGCCGTCAAACGCCGCGACCCGACATCGCGGAAAGAATAACCGCCATCGCCCGCCGTTCTCTAGCTGAGATCGGCGACGCCGGCCACATGGTCCATCACGATAATCCAGCCGAACTTGCGGAGGTCGTGACGGCCTTTCTCACCCGTTGACGCAAAACTCCAAGATTGTTATGTTCGAGGCGTGCCTGAAGGAAAGAGATTATTTTTGCGCGTCGGCGATGAAGTCACCCACGACGGTTACCAGCAATGGGGCCTCGGCGTCGTCGTGGAGGTGATGACTTCCTCGGTTCCGGGCGGGACCTGTCTCGCGCGCGTGCGCTTTCAGGACGGCCAACTGCGCGTATTTAACAACGACATGGACAACCAGAGCTGCTGCTACTACTTCGGCGTCCGCCGCTACTGGAATCCCTCGCACGGCGTCAACGCGCTGCGCTCGAAATTTTTCGCTCTGAAAGGATAGCGGCTATGCGGCACTCGAAGAAGCTCCCACCGTTGGTCCTCGCTGTCGTCTTTATATTGGCCCTCTTTCCGCTGCCGCTCCAAGCGGCCGATCCCATCGAGGCCGCCGGCATGGGCGTGGGTCTCACCGTGGGCAACGCGATGTTCGTGCCGGTCAAGGCGCTATCGGTGGGTTGGGGATTGACCGTAGGCGCGCTGTCTTTCATCCTCTCCGGCGGCAACGCCGATCTCACCGCGCAGATCTGGAGCGACGTCACGGAGGGGCCCTATTTCATCACCCCGGACTTGGCGCGCACCGCCGTCGGAGAGCGTCCCGAGCTGGAAAAAAAGGACTGAGTGCTGAGGCCTGAGGACTGAGCATGAGTTCGCCCTCGCCTCAGCACTCAGCACTCGTTACTCAGTCCTGATCAAGCCGCCAGGTTCTTCTTAAAAAAGTTTACGGTTCTCTGCCAGGCGTCTTTGGCCGCTTCCGGATTGTAGCGGTCCGCGTTCGTGTTGTTGTTGAACGCGTGCTTGGCGCCGGGATAAACCTTGATGTCGGCGTTCTTGCCGAACTTCTGCAAGGCCGCCTTCAGCGGCTCCACCCCGGGCATGATGTTCGGATCGTCTTGCCCATAGTTGCCGAGCACGGCGCAGGGAATATTCTGCACCTGGTCGAGTGGATCGGGATTGCGCCCATAGTATACCACCGCGGCGTTGAGATCTTTGCACTTCGTGGCGAAGTTGAGCGACTGCCCGCCGCCCCAACAGTATCCCACCACGCCGACCTTGCCGTTGGCGAAACCTTGCTTCTTCATATAGGCGACGGCGCTCGTGAGATCTTCCACGACCATGTTGCCGTTGATCTTCTTGATCGCCTCGATCGCCTCCTCGGGGGTCTTGAACTGATCGGTTCCCCCGATCCGCGACATCAGATCGACCGCCAAGGCGGCGAACCCTTCTTTCGCGAAGCGGCGCGCGACGTCTTTGATATGATCGACCAGCCCGCGGTTTTCGTGAATGACGATGACCGTGCCGAGGCTCTTCCCATCCTTGGGGTGAGAAAGATAGGCCTTGACGTTTCCGGTCGGGCCGGGAAACTGCACCATCTCCGAGGTCAAGGCCGGATCATTAGGCGCGACGATGTGCGGTATCGTTTCTGCCATTCGAGTTCCCTCCTTTTTTCAGCTGGTACCGCAATCCGGTAAAGTTGTTTTTGATATAGCTAAAAACAAGATTTAAATCCAGTCCCACCGTCGCGGCACGCGCAAAAATTTTGTCGGCGCGCGAAGACCGTTCTATTTTATAACGAGCAGGGCAAGCTGCGCGCGGACGCCATCGTATCAATTTTACTCGGAACGGAAAAAATTCCGCGTAAAGAATTTCGCTCATGAAAGCGTAGACCTTCAAATTGCATGGGTTTTTGGCTCATTGGTTTGGCATGTTTATTGTACCACCAACGCGGTAGGCGGAATCTGCCCGCCAATTTCATAAAAAAAGGAGGTCGTTATGCTTAACTGGGCAGTGACGTTTTTGATCGTGGGGCTCATCGCTGGCTTGCTGGGTCTCACCGGGATCGCCGGTGCGGCCACGCAGATAGCGTGGATCTTGTTTGTCGTTTTCATGGTGCTGTTCCTAGTCAGCCTGATCGCCGGCCGCCGCGGGCCTATCGTCTGACCAAAGAGGGCGTCTACCAGGGAGGGATTAAAATGAAACCAGCGATGCTTATCGGCATCATCCTGATCGCGGTCTCGGTTCTGTCCTTCGCTTATCAGGGAATTCCCTATAAGACACGCGAAAAAGTGGTGGATATCGGACCCATCGAGGCGACCGCGGAAAAAGATAAGAGCATCCCGCTTCCACCCATTTTCGGCGGTATCGCCCTGGTGGGCGGCATCGTCTTGCTCATTGCCGGCACTCGACAACACTAACCGTTAAGTGCCCTTCAAATCGCGCAGCGCCCGGAGCTCAGCCCATGAGCCCGGGCGCTTGTTATTAAGCTGCCGCCCACCGCGAAGAGAGATCGCTTGTTCGACTCGCGCCTCGGACAGGAGGTCTTTCGCCCGCTTTGTTTTAATCCTGAGTAACTACTTCTTACCCGGACCGTAGAGCTTTCGTGCCGCCCGAAAATGCTTGAAAGCCTCCGCTCTTCGATCCTGCGCTTCGAAAATGAGTCCCAGGTTGTAATGGGCGTCGGCGAGGCTTGCGTCATTGACCAATGCGTCTTCGTAAGTGGCAATGGCCTCTTCCATGCGCCCGCGCTGCTCCAGCAGAACACCGAGGTTGAAGTAAGCCAGAGTGGGATGGGGATCCTGAGCTATCGCCGCCCGATAGTGGCGTTCCGCTTTTTCGTACTCCGCGGCTTCCTGATATAATCGGCCGAGGTTGATGTGCGCTTCGACCAGAGAAAAATCGAGCGCTAAAGCCTCGCGATAGGCCCGGCGCGATTCCTCGGGGGAAGTTCTTTCCAGCTCGCAGGCTAAATTAAACCACTGCTCCGCGTTAAGGGCCGGAGCGGGCTTCTTCGCCGGCGGCAAGTTCACCCGCTGCGCGACTTCCTTAGCGGCAAAATTAAAAAGAAACTGACCCGAGTCCGGTTGCCATCGGGCAGTGCCATTCCACACCACGACGCGCTTGCCGTCGGCGTAGACCTTGACGTTCCAAATCTCCTGCTCTTTGGGAAGCTGCTTTCTCAACGAATGAAGAATGCGCCGGATCCGCTGCAGGGGAACGCGCGCGCCAAGCAGCCCCTTGGTGGTTTTTAGTAAAAGAAGATCCTGGAAAGTGAAAGCGATATGCCGCTGCGGGCCGCGAACGGGGGATAGGAACCCGGCCCGAACACAGGAACGAACGCGCCATTCGGGCAGGGCGAGAATCTTCGCCACCTCGCGGGTGGTGAAGTGGCTTTTCATTTCCTGCCGGCTCTGGCTTTTTTCGCCGGCACGGGCTCGGCTCGACGGGCCCGGGCGGCCTTCTTTTGCGGGGCCTGCTTCGCCAAGCTCTCCTTAAGCGCTTGCATCAGGTCGATGACCTGCCCGCGCTGCGGCTCGACGGCCACGACGGTCACCTGCTTGCCTTCGATCTTCTGGTTCACCAGCTCCAGGACGCGCGACCGATATTCGTCCTGATACTGTTCCGGCCTGAACTCTTCGCTCGAAAGTTGGTCGATCAGGTGAATCGCCAATTTTAACTCCGCTTCCTTGACGGCGGCGGCTTGGCCTCGGTCGATCTCGCCGAAGTTTCGAATCTCGTCGGCGTAGTACATCGTGTGCAGCATGAGTCCCTGTTCGGCCGGCCGGATAAGCACGAGGTTTTCTTTGCCGCGCATCACCAGCTTCGCGAGCGCGACGCGGGACGTCTTGGCCATGGCCTCGGCCAGCAGCCGGTACGGCTTTTCCCCGCCTTTGTCGGGCCCGAGGTAATAGGTGTTCTCGAAGTAGATCGGGTCCACTTTCGGAAGCGGGACAAACTCGGCGATATCGATGATTTTGGAAGATTCCTGCTCGAGCGACTTGAGCTCTTCCTCGGTCAACCGCACGTATTCGCCCTTGCTGAATTCATAGCCCCGCACCAACGCGCTGCGATCGATGACCTCCTCACATTTTGGACAATAAGTCTGCTGCTTGATCCTCGATCCGCACTTCGCGTGCAGTAAATGGAACGAAATCTTTTGCGACGAGGTCGCCGTGTAGAGCTGTACGGGAATCGAAACAAGTCCGAACGAGATCGTGCCGGAGCCGAGCGAACGTGCAGCCATGACCGCCTCCCTTTCCTGGTGCTCAGCCTAGCACAAAAGAATAGGAAGCGAAAAGCCGGCGCGGCCTCCTGGCCCGGGTTGGGCAAAGGATCTCCCAAACGTCTCTTCGCCGCGACCGGGCTGTTCCCTGGCTTGTCCCTTCTCAGGGATCTTCCGGATTTGAAATAGGGATTTCACCTAATGGTCTCCGAATGCCTCCCGGGATAGCTTAAGCAGTGTCCCGAGATTTACGGGGCGGAGTCGTATCGTCGTATCAATGTTAAAGGAGGGTACGTGGCTTTCACAAGCTCGTTAGCAAGAGATCATTCACAAAGGCATGTTCACGCGCGACGGCATGATCGCGTTCCTCAAGAGACGACCAAGAGCACCCTGGGGGACCTGATTGCTGCGCTAACGGAAGAGACGCGGTGTTACATCCGTAACGAGGAAGAGATCTATCGGATCGTCGCTTACATGGTGACGGACCTTTTGTCTCGCCGGAGGTATCTTTCTAGAACCTGGCACTAGAAGAAAATGGGACTCGGTTCGATAGATTTACTGCGCGGGAAACTTGCCGCGCAGGTTTGTGCCGCAGTCGGAATCTTTTTGCTTTCGGCTCCTGGGTCATCGAGGGCGGGGAGCGCAACCGACGAGATCCGCACGACGCACGAGAAAGTCCAAACCATCCAACAGGACCCTCGCCTTAGATCCGACGCAAGAAAAAAGGAGCGCCAGAGCCAATTGCGCCAGACGCTCGGCCGCAGATTCGATTTTGCCGAGATGGCCAAGCGCTCGCTGGGATCGCATTGGCAGGGGCGCACGAAGCAGGAGCGGACCGAGTTCGTGAAGCTGTTCACCGATGTGCTGGAAGCGTCCTATCTCGACCAGATCGATCCCTACCTGGGCGAAAAATTCATCTACCTCCGCGAGATCAGGGACGGAGACTTTTCCGAGGTCGCCACCAAAATCGTCCCGGCGAAAGGAGATGAGATCGCGATAAATTATAAATTGCGTTCCGACAAAAGCGGCTGGAGGATTTACGATGTCGTCGTCGAGAACGTCAGCGTCGTCAACAACTATCGGTCCCAGTTCAGCCGCGTGCTGAGCGGCGCCTCTTTCCAAGACTTGCTGCAGAAATTGCGAGAGACCCGAGTCAACCAGCTTCAAGCCAAAAGGCCCCGTCCCGATACCACTGTGGTATCCTATTGGATCTTAGCTCAGACGGCGCCTCAGCGTCCCCGCTGAAGTTCGTTACTCTCCCGTCCTAAAAGCCCGACCGAAGCTCCGGCCGCGATCCTCTCCGGCGTGTTATTTCGATAGATGGAGCACCAGGCGCGTCTTCTCATATTCACCAAAAAGCTTTTCTTCTCGAACAAATGTTCCGCCTCCGGATATAAATACAGGATGATCAGGTCCCTGGGATTTTGCCTCACGGACTCCTCGATATTTTTTAGCACCCGCGCCATAATCTCCGCCCTGAACGGATTATAAAAAAAGCAGACGAGAGGGGTTTCGGGGATCGGAAATCTCGCCGCGTCCATGCAGACCAACTCCAACGTATTGCATCGTTGCTTTTTGCTCTTGTACTTCTCCCAATTCGACGCGGCGATCTCCGTCAGTTCCGCCGACAACTCGACGCCGACGATTTTTTTGAAAGGAAAAGAAGAAGCCAACAGAAGGGCTTTTCCTTTGCCGCAGCCAAAATCCAAGAAGGTGTAATCCGGATAGTTTATCGGCAAGCCGGCGACGGCATGCTGCAGCAAAACGGGCTGCACCGCTTGATAGTGAATCGCGTGCGCCGCCGATGGACCGTCGATTTTCAAATCTTCGTGAGGAATGACGCCGGCGGTATCCACCCCGAAGCTGCGATCAAATCTGCGCTCCCTGAAATTGATGACGCGCTGATCGTCGAGAATCGGCCGGAGGGAGCTTCGGATACAGGCTATGACGGTTCCGATGACGCCGCGATCACGCAGGGACTCTCCTACCTTGGTTTTAATTTCAGAGACATAGTTCATCATGTTTTTTCTCCCGTTGACCAGCGCCCAGCTCTGCTTGTGGCTTCAAAAGCCGTGTGCAACCTTCCTCGCGACGGAGGCAGGCTGACATACCTTTTTCAGCAGGGAACCTGAAGCTATGAGGCGAAGCGAGGCAGGTCCGCGAGAGATAGACTGACTCGATAACCACGCGACCGGGCTAGATCGAGCGGCGACGAGCGATGATTCTCTATGCGCTGCGGTCTGCGTCCGGCGCTGAATGAATCCGGGACCGGCGGAGTATTTTCCCAAAGCACGGCGCGATCGAGACGATGTGCGGTCGGCAGGTCGGACGGCGCTTCGGCGGCCATGACGGAGGATTCTGCCGGCGTGATCGGAGACGGACTTTTCGCGCCACGAAGATCGACCAGACCGAAGAGCAGATAGAGGAAGACGAGAAACTCGCAGGTTAAATACAGCCGCCGGATGCGACGGGAATTCATTGTTGGTAAGTTCGAACGCATCGAATTATTGCCGCTATTTTAGCCCGCCGTCCATTGACCACAATCCGGTAGAGCCCTGAAACTCAGGCGGGGGATACCTGACTTTTTCGTCTCGCCGTCCCCCTGAGGGCTTTCCCTCAAAAAAATATGTGTCACATCAGCCTCCCTCCAGAGCAGGCTCGGCCTTAAGCCTAGGTTTGTTCCGAGGAGGCAACAATGTTTTCCCGGGCCCGCTCGATCACC
>DASXUF010000145.1 GCA_036504975.1 Candidatus Binatia bacterium
ATCCTCCTTTCCATAAAGAGTTTTCTCGACCCACTTAGTCCTGAGAGTCGCCTCTCAAAACCGGGTCTTCGCTAACGGGGTGTACCGATAATTCCCCGCGCCGGACTTTAACCGGCTAGTTGCACCGCTTCCGCGGCATACGGACATCGATACTCATACAGGCAACTATTCGTGGGGGCCGCTTGTCTACACGGAGGATATGCTTGTTGAAGAATGCGAAGCCCTATGGAGGAATGCGCTTGGTATAGTCAACGCCTGGGCTCTGTTTAGCATAAATAACAGAAAGATTATTGAGCAAGGAAAGTATTCTGATTCATTGCCAATTGCTCGTGAGCCGCTAAGGACAGAGGAAATCAAAGACTTTTCTGAAGTCGTACTTTCGGAACGTGGACTTGATATCATTTCCTTTCAATTCGAGGATGAACAGCTGATTCTGAAGCTTCGCTGCCAATTGAAAGGTGTGGACCAAGACTCGAAGATGTTCATGCAGTCCGGGCATAGCGTTCGCAAGTTCATCGTGACAATGAAGTATCATGAGGTGACGATTATTGAGCAACTGATGGGCGCATTTCAGATCATTCGCCATCAGATCAGGCAAGATTTTGAATTCATGGCAACCGTCTTTTCGGTTGAAAACGCCAATATTGGCGAGGTCCGTGGCCACACGAGGCAGTTTCAGAAATACGAAGGAAAGAAGTTGCCCAGCATTTCAGAAGACGAATCGGGGTTCGATGAGGTGATCGGAGAGCCATACGGTATTTCCAAAGCCTCCCAAGGGGTTTATTAGCGTAAGAATTCCCAAAGTTGTTACTGACTCACTGGCCGAAGCGGATCGTTCACTACAGGCAAACGCAAATATAGCGGCCTGCGTGATGCTGGGTCGGGCTCTTGAGGCATTATGCATCGACGTGCTCGAGCAGAACGAATCCGCAAAAGGTGCAACGCCAGATGCCGCAATGCCCAAAAAGAAAGTGATGCTAGCGGTAGGCATCAAAAAGCTCAGGGAAAAGAACTTGATCGATGACCGCCTTTACGACTGGAGCCAGCAACTACGCGCTTTTCGTAATCTTGCGGCACACCCCGAGGACATATCCATCTTGAGAGTCGATGCAGAGGACCTTCAGACATTCGTGTATGCGATCGTTGAATACATCAACGACCTCACGGATCGTTATGAGGAATTCAAGAATCGAAGTGAGAGGCGTGCGAAGCATAAGAAAACCTAACCACGCGCTCTAGTCCATTGGCATCATTTCAGGGGTGTTCTTGTTTTGGCTAGACTCCCTCCATCGCCGCCGCTTCGGGATGGAAGAAATCCATATAATCGATCTTGTTCGGCGACAGTCCCTGCTCGTAGGCGTACTGCGTCATCGCTTCCAAGGTGCGGCGGTTGTTCTCGATGTTGTAAGCCCAATAGTTCTCGCCCATCAATTCGCGCTGCTCGTTGACCGCGGCGGCGGCCCATGAGTAGACGATGATGTGCGGGTCGGGCCCCTCGAGCCGGTCGAAGGCCTCGTCGCGCGAGCGGCGAAAGGCGCTGAGCAGGGCCACCGGCGCGCCGGGATGGCGGTCGACAAAATCCTGCTTGAAGGTAACGATATGGCTGGTGGGAAAAATGCCGGTCTTTTTGAAATAGGTCTGTTCCTCCGTCCGGTAGTCGCGGAACAGACGGCGCGTGCGCGGGTCGCGGTTTGTGATCGACGGCAACTGATTGGGGCCGATGACGGCGTCGAGTTTTCCCTCGACCAGTAAATTATCCAACATCTCGTCCGCCCCACCGCGGCCGCCTTTTAATTCCTCGATGCGAATTCCCTGAGCGACGCCTCCTTCCTTCACCCGCGCCGCGTGCCATTCGATGCGGGTGAGATCGACGCCGTAGTAATGTTGCAGCGCGCCGCGCGCCCACACGCCGGCAGTGTTGTCCCACTGCATGATGCCCACCCGCTTGCCTTCCAGGTCGCGCGGCGACTCGATGCCGGCCTTGCTGTTGACGAAAATATAGGACAGACGAAACTTACGGTTGGGAAAGGCCGGTATGGAAATGTGCGGTAGGCCCTTGGCGTAGGCGCGTATGCGCGCCGCGAAGCCGCAGTCCCACGCGTCGGCCCGCTCTTCCGAATCGACGAACTCGAACTCGAAGCCGTCCATCTTGACGGTTCCGTCGGTGATCGGAAGGTTGGGATCGATCTTGGGCTCGCGGAAATAAAAGCGCAGTTTCGGTTCGGCCATCGTTGAACTCCTTAGTTTGGTGTCCCTGACCCCCTCTGTTTCTCCCCCTTAGCAAGGGGGAGATTAAGAGGGGGTTCTGGATTCCGGTTTCGCGGGAATGTTCATGAATCGTTGTACTTCGCCCTCGACCATGAAAACCCTCACCCCTACCCTCTCCCTGAGGGAGAGGGCGAGGGAGAGGGAATCCGCTTGGGCCGAAAGGCGATCGCATCGTGTCGACCGTTCCGTTTTCGGAGGAATGACAATGGGGAAGCATGTCGCTAAAAAATAATCGTAGGGTGCGTCACACCTCGTGACACGCGGCGCGATGATTCGCGCGTTTGTTTTCCAGGGGCGGTTCTATGGTTTTGCATTTCTCGACGCGGATCGGGCACCGGGGCTCCAGACGACAGCCGGAAGGCGGGTTCAGCGGAAAGGTTATCTCGCCTTTGAGCTGGATGCGGATCTTTTCCCTAAAAGTCGCAAGCGTCGGATTCGAGGCCAAGAGCCCCCGGGTGTAGGGATGAACCGGAAACTTGAAAATTTCTTCCGCGGGCGCGATTTCCATTATCTTGCCCGCGTACATCACGCCCACGATGTCCGCCAGATAGGCCACGACGTTCAAATCGTGGGATATGAAGAGCATCGTCAGGTTGAGCTCGCGCTGTAATTTCTTGAACAGGTTGAGAACCTGCGCTTGAACGGACACGTCCAGGGAGGAAACCGGCTCGTCGGCGATGATCACTTTCGGCCCCGCGGCGAGCGCCCTCGCGATGCCGATGCGCTGGCGCTGGCCGCCGCTGAACTCATGCGGGTAGCGGTCGATATGGTCCGCTTGCAGCCCGACCAACTCCATCAGCTCCGCGACCCGATCGCTTTTTTTGCGGCCCCGGATGCCGTGGTAAAGCGTCAGCGGACGCCCGACGATGTCGATCACCTTCATGCGCGGATTGAGCGAGGCATAGGGATCCTGAAAAACCATTTGCAGGTGTTTGCGAATCTCGCGCGCTTCGCGCATGCTCAACCGCAAGATTTCCCTTCCCTCGAAGTAGACCTCTCCCTCGGTCGCCGTAATCAACCGCGCGATCAGCCGGGCCGTCGTCGATTTGCCACAGCCGCTTTCTCCGACCAAACCGAACGTCTTTCCTTCCGGCACGGAAAAGGAGATTTGATCCACCGCCTTGAGAATCTTTTTTCCCGCCACCAGCCGGCTCACCAGCCCGCCGCTCAAATCGAAATACTTCGTGAGACTTTTGACTTCGAGCAGGGCCATCACGCACCGGGAAAGTAACACGCCACCGAATTGCCGCCGATTTTTTTTTCCAGCCCGGGCGAATACTCTTTGCACGTCTCCTTGGCCTTGAAACAGCGCGGATGGAATTTGCAACCCGACGGAGGATGAAGCAAGTCGCAGACCGTGCCGGGAATGGTCTTGAGCGGTCGTTCGCGAAATTCCGGCTCGGGCAGCGCCTCAAGAAGGCCGATCGTGTAGGGATGGAGCGGGCGGGTAAAAAGCGACTCTCTGTCGGCCACCTCGACCAGCGATCCGGCGTACATCACGCCGATCCTGTCGCACAGCCGGGCGACGACGCCGAGATTGTGGGAGATGAAAATGAGCGCCATCTTCAGCCGTTCCCGCAGTTCTTGCAGCAGCTCCAATATTTGGGCCTGGATCGTCACATCCAACGCCGTGGTGGGCTCGTCGGCGATCACCAATTTGGGCTCGCACGAGAGCGCCATGGCGATCATCACGCGCTGTCTCATCCCGCCGGAGAGCTCGTGCGGGTACCGATCCATGATGGCCCGCGGCGCCGGCAGGTGAACCAGCGCGAGGACGTGCTCGGTAAAACCCCGCGCTACTTTTCTCGAATGGCCGAGATGCCACCGATAACACTCCCCGATCTGGTCGCCGACGGTCATGGACGGATTGAGCGAGGTCATGGGCTCTTGAAATACCATCGAGATGTGGCGGCCGCGGATCCGGCGCATCTCCGTTTCGCTTTTCTTAAGGAGATCTTCGCCTTCGAAGAGAATCTCGCCGCCGGCGATTTCCCCCGGCGGCGTGGGGATCAGACGGAGCAAGGACAGCGCCGTCACGCTCTTGCCGCAGCCGGTCTCGCCGACGATCCCGAGACTTTCGCCTTGGCGGACGAAAAAGGAAAGATCGTCGACCGCCTTCACCACGCCCTGCTTCAGAGTAAAACTGACGCTCAGGTTCCGGACCTCCAGCAGCGGGTTTTCCATGCTCACCGCTTGTACTGGCGCGGATCGAAGACGTCCCGCAAGCCGTCGCCGAGCAAATTGAAACCCAGAATAACCAGCGATATCGTGAGCCCCGGAAAAAACGCGGCCCAGGGCTGGATTTGCAGCATCGGGGTGACTTCCTTGAGCATCAAGCCCCAACTGGGCGTCGGCGGAGGAAACCCGAGACCGAGAAAGCTCAGAGAGGATTCCGTGAGAATGGCGTTGCCGAAGTCGAGGCTCAACCGGATCAACAGCGGCGCGAGGCAATTGGGCAAGATCTGGAAAAAGAGAATGCGCGATTCGGATTCGCCGGTCATGCGGGCGGCTTCCACGTACTCTCTTTGCTTTTGCGATAGAACCACGCCGCGCACGATGCGCGCATAAGACGGGATCGAGTTCACGCCGATGGCTATATAGAGCGAGAAAAGACCGCCGCCCAGAGACGCCACCAGCGCGATGGCCATGAGGCGCCCGGGAAAGGCGAGAATCGCGTCCATGAAGCGCATGAAGACGGCGTCGACCCCGCGCCCCGCGTAACCCGCGACGGCGCCGATCGGAATGCCGAGACAGGCGCCCAGCAAGACGGCCCCGAGCGCGACCTGAAGAGCCGTGCGGGCGCCGTACACGATGCGCGTAAAAGTGTCCCGCCCCATGAAATCGGTGCCGAGCAGGTGCTCGGCGCTCGGCCCCTGAAGCCGGTTCGGAATATCGATTTCAAACGGATCGTAGGTGGCGATGAAGGGGGCGAAGACCGCCGCAAACGCGGTGATCGAAATAATGATGAGGCCGAACAGGGCAAGGCGGTTTTCGGCGATGACTCGAAACGCAGCGCCCAGCCCTGAGAGAAAGTCGCGCGCCCTGTTGTCCGTGAGACCGCCGCGTAAGGTTTCAGCCTTCACCGTTCAGCCCTATTCCAGCTGGATTCGGGGATCCAGCCATTTATAGAAGACGTCGACGATCAGGTTGATTCCGACGTAGGTCACCGCGATGATGAGCACGCTGCCCTGAACGATGGGATAGTCCCGGGAATAGATGCCCTCCAACAAGAGGCTGCCGACGCCGGGCCAGGTAAATACCGTCTCGATGATCGTCGATCCGCCCAGGAGGCGCGCGATCTGGAGGCCGACGACCGTAATCGTCGCGACCAGCGAGTTCTTGAGAGCGTGCCTGACGAAGACGACCCGCGGGGGAAGCCCTTTGGCGCGCGCCGTTCGCACATAGTCCTGCTTTATCTGCTCCAGCATCTCGGCCCGGACGTATCGGGTCAAGGACGCCGCCAGGTCGGTTCCCAACACGATCGCCGGCAAAAAGCCGTGCTGCAAAAATTTTAGCGGGCTTTCGAGCGGGCTCGCGTATCCAATGGCCGGCAGCCAGCCGAGCTTCACGCTGAAGAGAACGATGAGCATGAGCGCGAGCCAAAAGTTCGGCATCGCGATGCCCCACATCGCGTATCCCATGGCGGCGTAATCCACGGCCGTGTTTTGGCGCGCGGCGGCGATCACTCCGGCCGGAATGGCGATCGCCACCCCCGTAATCAGGGCCATGATCGCCAGGTAAATCGTGGCCGGGTAGCGCTCGACGAGAATATCGAAAACGGGGCGCCGGGATTGGAGCGAGAGGCCCAAGTCCCCCGAGAGAATGTTTTTCAGCCAGTGGAAGTACTGGATATAAATCGGCTGGTCGAGCCCGAGCTGGTGCCTGAGCGCGACGTACTGCTCCTCGGCGTACCGTCCGCCGGTTTCCGGATCGACGCCCAACATGACCAGCACCGGGTCTCCCGGAATAATCTGTACGATCAAGAAGACGAAGATCGTGACCAGCAACAGAACGGGAATGAGCTGCAGTAGACGCTGGATGACGTAACGCGAAAGCATGGAACACTCAGAGCTTGTGAAAAAATCGCCGATCGCCCTTCGACGGGCTCAGGACGAACGGCTAAGTCCTCGAACTTCCATCGATGTTATCCCGTTCGTGGTGAGCTTGTCGAACCATGAACGAATTTTTTCACAACCTCTCAGAAGCCGTGTAAACGGCCGGCGCGCGCCCTTATTTGTCCAGCCATGTATGGCTCAGCCCGCCGCCCCACCATTGGA
Source organism: Candidatus Binatia bacterium (assembly GCA_036504975.1). Taxonomy (NCBI): domain Bacteria; phylum Candidatus Binatota; class Binatia (SeqCode); species Binatia bacterium. Next base: position 6,546 of record DASXUF010000145.1, read on the forward strand.
ACTCGCCTTCGTCGTTTGTGGTAAAGCCCTTAACATAGTCCCGGAACGTGTAAAAGCGGGGCACATAGCCGATCGGCAATTCCGGCAGATCCTCTTTGACCTTGCCGACGACACGGGCGAAGATCTCTTTGCGCTTTTTGGCATCCGATTCGACCTCGGCTTTTGTTAGCAGCGCGTCGATCTCCTTGTCGCAGTAGCCGGGCATGTTGGAGCTGCGGTTCTTGAGGTCTTTCTCGCAAACAAAATCCGGCCCGTAAGTGAGAGACGGATCCGGGTCGATGCTGCCGCCGTAGAACATGAGCTGGAACATGCCTTTGCGCTGCTGCTCCCGATAGGCGCCCCACTCGAGGACGACGGGCTTGAGCGGAACGCCGACTCTCTTGAGCTGCGCCTGAAGGACGGCGATCTCGGTTTGGCGCGGGCCTTCGAGGTCGGAAAGAACTTCGATCGGCTGCCCGTTGTAACCGGCTTCTTTGAGGAGGGCCTTGGCCTTGTTCGGGTCATGGGCGTAGATTTTCGCGCCTTCGGCATACCACAGGTTGCCTTTCGGGTATTTCTGATCGGTCGGCACGCCGAAGCCCATATAAGCGGCGTCGAGAATCTCCTTTTTATTGATTGCGTGCGCGACGGCGTGCCGCAGCTTTTGATTGTTGAAAGGCGGTTCCGTCACGTTGAATATCAAGCGGCGATATCCGGCGGTCGTCGCCTCGACGAAGCCGATCCCTTTCACCTTGCCGTCGACCACCTGCTTCACCCACTCGTAAGGGGTGCGCTCCACGATATCGACGTCTCCCGACTGCAGAGCCGCGAACCGCACGGTGTCGTCGCCGATGGGTCGCAGCACCAGCCGGTCCACGTAGGGTTTATGGCCCCAGTGCCGGTCGAAGCGCTCCAGGACCAGACGCTGTCTCGGTTTCCATTCCACATACTTGAAGGGACCCGTGCCCGGCGGGAACTCGGTGGGCTTTTTGAGACCCGATTCGATCGAGCCCGCGGGCACAACCGGAAAAGACTGAATGCTCGTTAGCGACGTGAGGAAAACGGCGCTCGGCCTTTTCAAATAGATTCTCACCGCGTGCTTTTCCGGCGCCTCGACGCGCTCCACCAGCGCGAGCTGCGAATAGCCGTAAGCTCCGTTTTTGGAATCCATCGTGTATTCCATGGAAAACTTGACGTCCTCGGCGGTCAATTCTTTGCCGTTGTGAAACTGGACGCCCTTTTTCAGCGCAAAGGAATAAACCTTGCCGTCCTTGGAGACTTCCCACCGCTCGGCCAGGTTGGGTTGAATGTTTCCCTGAAGGTCGACGCCGAGCAGGGAGTCGAACATCAACATGCGAATCAGCCGCTCGGTCGAGGCGGTTCTGAGCATCGGATTCAGAACCACGAGATCCTTCTGGATCGCCAGAGTGAGCGTGCCGCCGCGCTTCGGAGTTACGGCGGCGCCGTCCACCGGCGCAGCGGAAGCCACCCAAAAGCAAATCAATCCGATAATGATCGTGCGCTTCATGGGCGACATCTCCTTTCCAAGTCCGGCTCAATCCCGGTCAGCGAAAGCGGAATCCACCCCCTCTCTTTCTCCCCCTTGCTAAGGGGGAGATTAAGAGGGGGTCGCCCCACAGCAACTGGAGATCGAGTGGGGGTTCTGTATGCCCGCGTGCTTGGGCATGACGGACAAATCATCGCTGGCCTATATGGAAATACCGCGCGGCGTTTTTTACCAGGATCTGCTGCCGTTCTTCCTCGGGCACGGCGCCGAACATGTCGTCGATCATGCGGCGCGAATGGGGCCAGTCCCCCGCCGCATGGGGAAAGTCGCTGCCCCACATGATCCTCTCGATGCCCAGATCGTAGCGCAGCCTGAGCCCGATCGGATCATAGATAAACCCCCAATAGCAATGCTCCCGGATGTATTCGCTCGGTTGCCGCTTGAGCGGCTCGATGCCGAAGTAACGAGTCATCCAGTGACGGCTGCGCTTGTAGGTGTCGTCGAGCTGCTCGTAAAAATAAGGCAGCCAGCCGACCTGGGTCTCGGCCCAGTAGATCCTGAGATTCGGGTAGCGATCGAACACGCCCGATAGCATCATCTGGACGGCGTTCAAGCCGCTGGTGCCGCCGAAACGCGTCAACACCCGGACCGGATCGCCGCCGAAGGCGACTTCTCCCGGATCGCGGCTGTATTTAAAAAGCGGCCCGTCGGTCCGCTGCAATCCGACGTGCACGGTGAGCGGCATGTCGAGATCGATGGCAGCGGCCCAAAAGCGGTCGTCCTCGGGCGTCGGCAGAAGCTTCCCGCTCGGAAAAGTATTCAGCGCCACGCCCTTCAAGCCGGCCTTGGCGCAGTACTCCAGCTCCGCCACGGCGGCGTCGACGGACACGCTCGGGATCACGCCCATGGCGAGCAAACGATCGCGCGCGGGAGCGCAGTACTCCTCGGCGAGGAACTCGTTGTAGGCGTGAAGGACCGCGTGGTAAGCCTCGTCGTTGCGGATACCGCGCCAGAAACTCAGATTGCCCGCCGAAGTGAAAAGCACTTCGCCTTCGACGCCGTCCCGCTCCTGCTCTTTACGGCGCTGCTCCGGGCTGCCCGCGCCGGCCGACGTCTCATAATTCAAGCCCGTGAGTTGATGCTCTTCATACGGCCGGCCCGCAACGGCGAGCCCGAGAACGTACACCGGACGGTTCTCGACGACGATGCCGTCGCCGCCGTTGGGGAGCTTGATCAGACGCGGCGCCCGGTCTTTGTATTTAGCCGGAACGCGCGCCGTCCAGCGTTCGGGGGAAATCTCCAGATGAGAGTCGGCCGAAAAAACCCGATAATCGCCTGCCATGAATGATCTCCTCGTTTACCTGGTGCAGTCAACGTGCCCGGGAATCCAAAATTTTAATTTTGCCTTGCGGATAATGGTTCAATTTGAATTCAACATTTCTATGTAGGGGCAGGCCCCTGTGCCTGCCCTTCTTTTCGGGCGACCACGGGGGGTCGCCCCTACGAAATTTTATCAAACTGAACCACTACCGCATTCCACACGCAGTGCGGTTCTTTACTCCCCTTCCACTCCGCGCACCGGTACTCGCCCCTGCTTCATCTTCTCTCCGGTCTCGTAATGGCGCCCTTCGACCGCAAGTCTCCCCGCCTCCAGGTTTTCCTCCGACCACCAGCCGAGCTCGTAGCCGTGCCACGGCTGTCTGAGATTCAGCCGGGGCAGCTCGAGGCTGCCCCAGAGCTTGACCGCCTCCTCCATGATTTCCCTTCGCGGCAAGGACACCGGCGGATACGGCCACGGCCGCGTCGCGTCGATCAACATCCTCGTGGACTGGATATCGGACGTCCCCGCCTGGACGCCGCCGGGATTGCCGGTGTGCGGCGGAAACGCCGACCAGTCGGCGGATTGCAGCTTGGCGGGCTTGATCCTCACGTCGCGGTGCGGCTGCATCCGAAACGTCATCGCCCAGAAAATTCCTTCGGCGTCTCTCGGATCGATGTCGTCGTCGACGACGATGATCATTTTGGCGCCCACCGAAGGAGAATCGTGGCAGGCATCGAGCACCGCCGCAGCCTGCCCGGGCTTGGGATCGCTGACTTGGATACAGCAGAGTCCCCAGCTCCCCGTCGATTCGTGCAACGCGACGCTTTTGACGTTGTCGAACTTGCTTCTTAGATAGGAAAGAACGTTGCCCTCGGCGCCGGTCCCTCGTATCTTGCTGGACTCGGACGGCGGAAACTGGCTCAGCATGGCGACGAAGACGGGTCTCTTGCGGTGCGTGATGCAGGTAATCTCCATGAAAGGATTGAGCTGCTGCGGATCCATGTAGCCGGTGAACTCGCCGAACGGGGCTTCAGGCTCCATCAATTCCGTGTTGATGAACCCTTCTATCACAATTTCGGCGTTGGCCGGAACGACCAAGTCCACCGTCTTCGCTTTCACGACCGGCACGGCCGCGCCGGCCAATCCGCCGGCCACGGCATACTCATCGACTCCATAAGGAATCTTGACCACCGAAGCGTAAGACACGCTGGGCGGCGCGCCGATGACCACGGCCGCAGGCATCGGCTTCCCCGCCTTTTGCCATTTGCGCCAGTGCTGAGAAATATGCTGCTGCCCTCCAGCGTTCATGCCGAGCCGCGTGCGCGCCTTGACCTGGCCGCGGTAGTTGCCGATGTTGCCGACGCCGGTTTCGGGATCGTAAGTGATCCAATGGCTCGCGCTCGTATACGGCGCGGCGTCGAAACCCGGCGTCGAGATCGGGATGGGAAATTCTTCGAGCCCCAGGCCGGGCTTGTTGAGGTCGTCGCCGATATGAACTTCCTCGTGCACCGGAGCGTCTTTGACGAACACGGGTTCGATCGGGTGATTGCGCGCCTCCGTCCACCTTTGGCTGATCTTGTCGGGATCGCACTGCAAGCCGAGAGCGTAAATCTGCCGCGAGCCGGCGAGACAGGCGATCACCACCGGGATGTCATAACGTTTTCCCGAGACGTCCGTCACTTTCGTGAACAAAAACGCTTTCCGCTCGCTTTCGGGAAGACCGCGAAACTGGAGCCGCACCAGCGGATGCAGTTCGGTGTCCTTGTTGATTTCCCGCTCGACGCGAACCAACAGGCCGGCCCGGTCGAGGGCGGCGATCAGCTCGCGAATGTCCTTATAGTACGCCATCAAAATCCTCCTGAGCTGTAAAAATTGACCATCCTCGCATCATCTCGCCGCCGGTATCGGCCCGGGGCCGAGCACCTGCTGCACGATCGCCTTGACCTTCTCGTCTTTCGGCACCTGCTGGAGAAACTTTTCTATTTCTTCGCCGGTGATCGGCTCCGTCGGCTCGGCCGTGTTGCGCTCGTACTCTTTGGAAAATTGCGCATCCTCCCAGATTTTACCGAACGCCGAGCGCAGCGCGGCCGCCGCTTCCGGCGGTATGCGCCGGGAGGCAAAGTAGACCGAGCTTCCCGGACGGCTGTTGTAGTAAAACCGGAGAACCTCTTTCTTTAGCGGCGTGTCCGCGTAATCGTTGACGGCCGGGATCTTGGGAGCCCCCGCAACCGCCTCGGCGCCCCGCCCCTTGATATTTCTGAGCAACACCGGAACCGTGAAACCTTGTTGCAGCCACTGGAACTTGTTTTTCATGAAATCGTACAGCACCTCGGTTTTAGCGTCGGTCTCGCCGCGCTCCACCGCCACGTCGACTTCAGGGCTGCTGTAGCCGACGACCCACTGCGGGTCCTTCAGCTCGAGAACAAACGCCATGATGCGCCCGACGTCGTACATGGTGTGGCCGACGCTTCTCTCCGCGATCCTGAGCTTGGGATGTCCCTTGAGCTTTTCCACCGTGTCCAGGCCCAGCGGCCGGACCACCAGCCCGTAGGGACCTCCCACGCTGGGCGCCCCCAGGAACATGAAGTCGGCGAGCGAGTAACGCGCCACCGGGTCGTTCGAGAGCGCCTTGATGAAAAGGCTCGTCGCAATGTTCGCTATGGTGAGGCCGTCGTTTTTAGCCGCCCCGGCCATATGATTGGCGGCTTGAATGCCGCCCGCGCCGCCCATGTACTGGAAGACGACGTGAGGATGGCCCGGCAGGTATTTTTGCAGGTAGGGCGCCGCGGCGCGCGCCCGGAGATCTCCCAGGCCTCCGGCCGATCGGCCCTGGATGATCGTGAGCGTTTTCCCCTCGTAGAACGGCGTCGCCGCGTGAGCCGTAGAGATTGCCAGAGCCGCGGCGAACGCGGCTCCGATCGCGAGGAGATTTGTGATCCGGCGCATCTCCCCTCCCTACTTGTCGATCCAGGCGTAGTTGAGGCCGCCGCCGTAATACATGAAGTCGCCCTCGTGGTTACTGCTGAAGCCCACGACGTAATCCCTGGAGGCGAAAAAGCGCGGCGTGAAACCGATCGGCAGGATCGGCGCGTCGCCGACGATTTTTGCCGCGACGCGCTTGAAGAGCTGCTTTCTCTTTTCCGCGTCCACCTCGGCTTCCGCCTTCGCGATGGTCGCGTCGAACTCCTTGTCGCAATAGCCGGTTTCATTCACGCGCCTTTTCCTGGGGTCCGCTTCGCAGAGATACTCGTTATAGGCGAACAGCGGATCGGCGTAGAACGAGCCGCCGGCGAGCTTGAACGCGAACTCCCCCTTGCGCCGCGCTTCGAGCGCGGACGCGCGCTCGAGGATTTTCACCTCGACCTTCATCCCGATGCGCCGGAGCTGGGCCTGGATCGCGGCGCCTTCGACCTCCGCGACCTCGCCCCGGTTGCCCATGAGCTGTATCGTCTCGCCTTTGTAGCCGGACTCCTTGAGCAGCGTCTTGGCGCGCTCAATGTCGAACACGGGCGACGGCAGATCGTCGAAGTGCCAGATCGTTCCCTTGGGAAATCTCTGGTCCGTCGTGTCGGCCAGCCCCATGTAGGCCGCCTGGAGGATCTCGCGCTTGTCGATCGCGTGCGCGACGGCGAAGCGGAGCTTCTTGTTGTTGAACGGCGGATCGGCGACGTTGAACTCGATATTCCGGCTGCCGGCGTAGGCGCTCTTGGCAAAGCCGAAGCCCTTCATCTTGCCGTCGACGACCTGCTTCACCCACTCGTAAGGAGTGCGCTCGATGATGTCGACGTCGCCCGACTGCAAGGCGGTGAAACGAACCGTCGCGTCGCTGATCAGGCGCAAGATCACGGTGTCGACGAATGCTTTCTGCCCCCAGTAGTCGCCAAACCTGTCGAGCACGATTTTCTGTCCCGGCTGCCACTCGCGAAACTTGAAAGGGCCGGTGCCGGGAGGAAACGTCGCCGGCTTTCGGATTCCCTCGGGCAGCGATTCCTTCGGAATCGCCGAGAAGGCGCGGATCTTAGTCAGCGCGGTGAGAAAAGTCGAAGTCGGACGCTTCATCTGCACTTTGACGACGTATTTTCCCGCCGTCTCGACCCGCTCGACGAGGTTCAGGTCGCTGAAGCCGTAGGCGCCGTTTTTCGGATTCAACGTGTAATCCATCGCGAACTTGATGTCGTCCGCCGTCATCTCCTGGCCGTTGTGGAACTTCACTCCTTTGCGCAGGTTGAACGTGTAGAGCTTTCCGTCTTTGGAGAGCTGCCACGACTCGGCCAGGTACGGCTGGATGTTTCCTTTGAGGTCCATGTTGAGCAGCGGCTCGAACATCAGCTCGCGAATCCGCGACTCGGTCGAGCTGGTATTGATCATGGGATTCATCAGCGCCATGTCCTTGCTGATCGCCAGGGTCAAGGTCCCCCCTCGCTTCGGCGTCGCCGACGCGGCGTCCACTTTAGACATGGCGCTCGTCAAAAGGACCAGGACAAAACTCATCAGGAAAAGTCGTTTCATACCGATCTTCCCTTCTTGGATTCCTGCCTGTTCAATGTTCGACAAAACAGCATCAACAAAGATTCTCGCGCCAAGCCGCCAAGACGCAAAGTAAAATATTTGCTTTTCTCCGAACTTAGCGCGCTTTGTGGTTCGACCATGCTCACCACCCTGAGTCCATCGAAGGGCGTCTTTGCGCGGAAGGCTCGTCGTGTGGCTCATTCGAATGGCCATGCAGCCATCCCGGATTGCGTTCTAGGCTCGTCCGTAAAGCCCGTCGATGAATCCCGAATTGTCGAGCTGCCTCAGATAGTGGAGGTCCCAAAGCGCGAGCGGGCTCAACTGCTTCGCTTCCGGGCTCTTGATGCAGCCGAGCTCGTAGGCGTTGATGACCGCTTGCGCGTCGGGGTAGGGCTTCCTCGGCATCCGCTCCAAGGCGCCATATCGATAGGATCGCCCGGTCTTCTTGCTCAAATTTTCCAGGATCCGTTCCGTCTCGCTTCTTTTGGTGTGGGCGAAATGAATCGCCAGCACCTGCGCCTTGACCAAGCGCTCGCCGAAATCTTTCTTTTTATTGAGAACCGTGTAGGAGGTCGTCAACGTCGGTCCGTTGATCATAGGCAGCGGCGGCAGAGGCAACACATGGAACCCCTGCTGCTTATACTTTTCACCGCCGCCGGCGAACATCGCGTCCGCCTTACCCGCCTTGAGCGCCTGAAACTGGGCATCCGACTCTTCAAACTCCACCCAGTGGACGTCCTTGATGCCGATGCCGGCCCGAATGAGATACATCATGTGGTTTCCACGCACGTGATGAAACCCGCCGTCCCTTCCCGCCATCAGGGTATCGACGATGCGCCGGCCGCGCAGCTCTTGAATCGAGGCGATCGGTTCCCGCGAAACGATCGACGCGCTCGTGGCATTCACCGGCGAGGCTAAGCTCACGATCGGCTTGCCTTGAACGATGAGGGCGTACGGCGTCAGATGGTTCCCGGAGATGAAATCGATGTCCCCATTGAAAAGAGCCTTCTCCGCTTCCGGCGGCTGGGCGCAATAATCGAACCCCGCCAGCTCCAGGCCGGCTCGCTCCCAAATCCCTGCCTCTTTCATGACCGTCCATATGGGAAGATGAGAGCCGGACCGATAGACGCCGCGAACCTTTATTTTTTTTTCAGCCATTTGAGTGACCTCCTTGTTGAACCTGTCCATGTAGGGGCAAGCCCCTGTGCTTGCCCGCTTTGGGCGACCACGGGGGGTCGCCCCTACAGATTGTCGCCTTCATCATTTATCGATCCACGTATGGCTCAATCCTCCCTCTCCCCACTGGAAGGCGCCGGAAAAATCCGTCTGAAATCCCTTGACGTGGGAGCGGAAGGCAAAAAACCGCGGCGTGAATCCGATCGGGAGGATCGGCATGTCCTCCATCTGCATCGCCGTAAGACGCCGGTATAAAACCCTTCTTTTTTCTATATCCGATTGCGCTTCCGCTTCGGCGAGCAGAGCGTCGAACTGCTTGTTGCAGTAGCCGCTCTCGTTTTCGCGCCGGTTGTTCAAATCCGGTTCGCAGCGGTATTCCTGAAGCAGCGGGATCGGCTCGGGATATTCCCGCCCGCCGGAAAGCTTGAAAGCGTAGTTTCCCTTGCGGCGCGCTTCCAGGGCCGAAGCGCGCTCGAACATTTTCAACTGGACCTTGATTCCGATTCGCTTGAGCTGCGCCTGGATGACCGCGCCTTCGACCTCGGCCGCTTCGCCGACATTGCCCATCAGCTCGATCGTCTCTCCCTTGTAGCCCGATTCCTGCAACAAGGCTTTGGCCTTGCTCAAGTCGTATTCCGGCGCCCGCACGTCTACGAAATACCAGGTGTGCCCCTTCGGATATCTTTGATCCGAAGCTTCGGCCAGGCCCAGATAGGCGCCCTGCAAGATCTCTTTCCGGTCGATGGCATGCGCGACCGCCAACCGCAGCTTCTTATTATTGAAAGGCGGCGCGGCCACGTTGAACTCGACGTTGCGGGCCCCCGCCAGCGACGCTTTCGAATAGCCGATCCCTTTGGTCTTGCCGTCGACGATTTCCTTTACCCACTCGTAAGGGGTCCGCTCGATGATGTCTACATCGCCCGACTGCAGGGCGTTGATTCGAACCGTCGCGTTGGCGATATCGCGGAGAACGACACGGTCCACAAAAGCCTTGGGGCCCCAATATTGATCGTGACGCGCCAGAATGACCCGCTGTCTCGGCTGCCATTCGACGAACTTGAACGGTCCGGTTCCCGGAGGCATGCTCTTGGGTTGTCGGACACCTTCCGCCAGCGATCCCTTCGGAATGACGGAAAACGCCCGGATGTCGGACAGCCAGGTAAGAAACAACGGGTCGGGGCGCTTCAAGTAGAGCTTCACCGTAAGCGGGTCGGGCAGCTCCACTCGATCCACGACCGAGAGCGTGTCGTAACCGGTCGCGCCGTTCTTAGCGTCCATCGTGTAATCGATGGCGAACTTGACGTCCGCAGCCGTCATTTCCTTGCCGTCGTGAAAGCGCACGCCGCGCCGGAGCTTGAAGGTATAAACCTTGCCGTCTTTGGAGACGTCCCAGGATTCCGCCAGGTTGGGCCGGATGTTGCCGCGGGCGTCCAATCCCAAGAGCGACTCGAACATCAGCTCGCGAATCCTGGCTTCGGTGGAGCCGGTGGCCACCAACGGATTCATGAGCGCCATGTCTTTGCTGATCGCGAGAGTAATCGTCCCTCCCGGCTTGGGCTCGACGGAGGCGCTGTTGACGAAGCATGCCGAGCCGAGAACGACCGTAAGGAGCAAGGCTATTCTTACGAGCTGCTTCATAGCGAACCCTCCTTTTTATTGGCGTCGAAGAATTGAAGACGACCGGTCGCGGCTTTCAAATTTGCCACCTGATATCCCGAAGAGCAGCCCTTCGCTACCTCACGAGAACCTCTTTCATGATTTTTTGCATCGGCTTGGCGACTTCTTCCGTCTTCTCCGGCGTGATCACGACGAGAGAAATGCCCCTTTCCTCGAAGTTCGAGAGCTCTTCGTACAAAGAGTTGACCCCCCTCCTTCCGGAGAGTCGGCCCGTCGCGACGAGAATCTTCGCTCCTTCGGCGGACTTCATAAAATCCACGAACAACGCCGCCGCGTGCGGATGCGGCGTGTTGGTATAGATCCCGATCGGGCCGCTGACCTCCGCGGGGATCGGCGTCGCGAAAATCAGCTCCGCCGGACAGCCCTTGTATTTCATCCTGAGAATCGCGTCCGGGTAGATCTCCGACGCCACCTTGTACTCTCCGGCGCAAAGCAGCTGTGCTTGGAGAGTGTGGCCGCGCCGTATAAGCGCGCCGTTCTTCATCAGCCCTTCGACGAAAGCCCGGGTCTTCTTTTCGCCCCAGGCGACAAGCCAACCCATCAGCGCCCTTTCCGGCTCCAGATCGATCGAAAGATTTCCCTTCCATTTGGGATCGAGAAGGTCCTCGTAACTCCTGGGCGCTTGTTCTCTCTTGACGAGCTGCGTGTTGTAAGCCATCGTCGAGATACCCAGAGCATCGGCGTGCCAATAGCCGTCAGGATCGGAGAAATATCTCGGAAAGAACTGCGACTCCGGCGAGTGGTAACGTAGATAGATCCCCGCCTTCTTGAGCGTCAGGACGCTCTCGGTGCCGACCAGAATCGCGTCCGCGTCCAGCTGGCTGGTCCGATGCTCCGTCAGGGTGCGAAACACGAGCTTGTTGCCGCTGCCGCGCCAGAACTCGGCTCTTATGAAGGGATATCTCTTCATGAACCCGGCGCTATAAGCGCCCAACAGATCGGCATTCGAGACGCCGTAGAATTTAAGCGAGCCTTCGCGCCTGGCCCCCTCCTCCAGGCGGCTTTGCCGCACGGCGGGGGAGAGCTTGTTGACTTCAGCGAGCAAATCCTCGACGCGGCTTGCTTTAACGGTGGATGCAAACCCGCCGATGATCAGCAGGACGCCGAAAATTTTCCGCCATGGCGCACGCCACCGCATGCTAAGCCTTACTGTTTTTGCGTGCAAAAGGGATGGTAGCTTCCCATTCGACACTGCGCGCCGGCTTTTTTCAAAGCCGCTTCGAAGTCGGCGTGGAACTCAGGATTTTCATCTTCATACTCGATCTGGTCGCCGCCTTCCTTGACGCTCTTGTAAACGTAGCCCTTGCCGCCGGCTTTTGGCTTGTCGCTGCCCCAACCGATGGCGAGGAAAAAAACCCGCTCGGCGCCGCCGTTGAAATGCTGATGAAACCACATCTCCGGCGGCACGAACATGCTCCCCGGTCCCCAATCGATTCGCTCGATCGGCTTTCCTTCCTGCCACATGAGCGAGTATCCATGGCCGCGAATGATGACGATATGGATCCCCGGGCCGTGGCGGTGGGCTTTCTTGTACGACCCGATCTCCCATTGCGAGACATGCGACTTGACCGTGTTGTTCACCATGTTAAAAACCGTGCTCTTGGCGCCGCCGCCGCGGTTGAACCCTCCTTCCGCAAAGGTCTGGCACGTTTTGACGTCCGCGATAAAGTTAGTCGACCAGTGCTTGGCCGGGTCGCTCTGCTTGAAATAGCCTTCCTCGCCGTTGAAACGATCGCGAAAGACGAAGGAGTTTTCGAAAACGAATTCCGGGTTATTAAACGTGTCGATCACGCGCGGCGCGCTCGTCATCGCCACGTAGCGCACGGGCTCGGTGCCCGAGGCGTTGAAATGCTCGTGCCAGGCGTTCATGGGAATCGAAAAAAAACTTCCGTCCTGCCATTCGAAGGTTTCTTTCTTGTCCGGCGAGATCCACACCGACGTCGCCCCTCGGCCCTTGAGGACATAGATCGTCTCTTCGAACAGGTGCCGGTGCGGCTTGAGAGACTTTCTCGGCGGAATCTCGGCGACATAGGCGTCATTGAACCCGCCCGTGCCCTCGAGGTTGATGAACGCGGCCCGTCCTTCCCCGCTCGAACGCCAGGGCGCGAGCTCGACGTCCAGAAGATTTTTGACGAATAGACCCCGGTAGGTGGTGAGACCCTCCGAGTCCTTCCATTGTTCGTAAGGAGATTTGTAGGCTATCCTTTCTCTGACTTCGTCCTCGACGGTCATTTGCGCCTTAGCCATCATGGAACCCTCCTTCGTGTTCGTTTACGGCGTAGCCGCCTACGTCGCCTGCGCCTCCTCGCGGTACAGTCCCAGCGCTTTCATCGCGGGCCAGTCGTTGATCGAGAACAGGATCACGTCTTCGTCGAGGCTGTTCTCGTGATGGTGCCAAAACCACGGCGGCACGACGAAGATATCGCCTTGCCCCCATTCCGTCCTCGATCCGTCAATCACGGTGGCGCCGCTTCCCCGAAAAGCCTGATAGACGGTCGTGCTGGTGTGACGATGAGAGCGGGTCTTTTCCTTGGGTCTCAGGAGTTGAACTTCACACGAATAGGTCGGAAGCGTAGGACCGCCCGTGAACGGGTTCACGTATTCCAGCTTGATCGCGTCGAACGGGTCTCCTTCGCTCTCCTTCAAGGTCAACAGCGTCGGGTAAGTTTCGGCCCAGCGGTAGCGGAATGGCGGCGCGATAAATCCGGGCTTCATCCACGTGGGGCGAGCGACGCCGAGCAGCTTCGCGGAATAGCCGTCGGGCTTCTCGACCGGCTGCTGATCCTGCGGATAATTTTCGCCCGACAGCGCGCCCAGATAACTCACCAGGCGCACGTCCAGGCCGTCGAGCCACATGATCGGCTCGTCGGAACTGTTGTAATGATCGTGCCAGGTCCAATTGGGAGTCGTGATCAGGTCCCCCTCTTCCATCGGGAACCGCTCCCCTTCGACAATGGTGTAAGCCTTGGGCGAGCCTTTGATGACGTAGCGAATCGCGGCGGCGACGTGCCGGTGGGCCCGCGCGATCTCGCCGGGCTTGACGAGCTGGACGGATAGGTGGATGGTATTGGACATTCCCGCCGGCAGGCTCGGATTGCGCATCTGAACGGTCCTTCTGCCGGTCTGGTCCATGGGAACCACCTCTCCGGCTTGGCGCAGACCTTCGTAAATATCGGCCCATTTCCAGAGATAGGGTTCGACCTTCGGTCCTCGGGGCTGGTGATCCCAATGGCCTTTCAAATTTCTTTCCGCGAGCCAGCGATCCAGGTCGGAGATCTTCATACTGCCTCCTCTTTTTCCGTCAATGAATTTTGTACAGTTCGGCCGCGTTGTCCCAAAGAATCTTTTTTCGCTCGCCGTCCGGTACGCCGTCGAAGCTTTTCTCCAAGAACTTTCTGCTCTCGGGCCAGGTGGACGTGGCGTGGGGAAACTGGGTGGACCAGAGAATATTTTTCGTCCCGATGTAGCGCCGCGTCTTCATGCTGGCCTGGTCGTACCATCCGACGACGTAGCACTGCCGCTTGAACATCTCCGAAGGCGTGAGATCATACCCGTGCGACGGGAGCTGATCCCCCTTGGCTTGAAAATCCGTATACTCGAGAAGATACGCCCCCCACCCGAGCCCGCTTTCGCCGAGAACCACTTTCAGCTCCGGGAAGCGCATCAAGATCTTCGAGATCAAAAGATTCACCAGGACTGAAACCTGACTTACCGGCCGGGTAATGGACTCGAGCGCCGCCGCAATCTCGGGGGAGTAACCCTCGTAGGGTGGAACCTGAATCGCCGCCGATGACCCGGCATGAAAACAGATTGGAACATCCAATTCCGCGCACACGGCCCAAAGCGGGTCGTAGACCGAATCGTTGATGTGGGGGACATCGCGAAGCTCCATCGGGATCGCCGGATAAATCACCCCTCTGTGGCCGTTGGCGACCGCGCGCCGGACTTCCTTGACCGCGGCCTCCGCCGGAAACAGCGGCGCAATGCACTGGGGAATGAAGCGCTCGCTGACGCCGGCCCATTCCTCGATCAGCCAGTCGTTGTAGGCCTGGACGCACGCGAGCTCCAATTCCGGGTCCTGGATCCGGCCGAACGTCTCCCCCGCCACGCCCGCGACGCTCGGATACAAGACGGCATAATCCACCCCATCGGCATCCATCGCCTTCAAACGCTCGCGCGGGTCGTAGACCGCGCCTGGAACATCCTGCCAGCGCTGCGGGCTCTCCGTCCGATCCGCCATGGCCGCGCCGGCGTCCGCAACCCCGCGGCGGGGCAACTCACGCCCGTCGACGACCCACCGCTCTACACCGCCCGATCTTTGCTCTATATGAGGGATTCTGTTGCGCCACTTGGTCTCCGACAGGCGCCGGGTCCAGACTTCCGGGTGTTCCTGAACGTGCTCGTCGGCGCTGATGAAAGATTCTCTCGCCACCATCGCAATTTTTATTCCCCTTTGCGGCGTCAGGCAAGACCGTACAGGCTGAGAGCGTTTTCGTATAACATTTTCTTCCGCTCCGGCTCCGGCACGCCGGCGAGCGTCTGGTCGACGAAGCTCCATGATTTGGGATACGTCGAGGCGATGTGCGGGTAATCCGATTCCCACATGATCTTGTCGACTCCCACGGTGTGGCGCAGCTCGATGCCCGCCATCTCGTACCAGAAATCCACGTAGATCTGGCGCCGAAACAGATCGCTCGGCCGCGTGCGAATCCCCGCCTCCCAAAGGCGGCGCCGCTCCCATTCATGATCGCAAGACTCGAGCACATAATTGACCCAACCCAGCCCGGTCTCGGCGCAAACCCATTGCAAATTCGGATAACGATCCAGGATGCCGGAAAAGATCAGGTTGGGAATCAATTGCGCGGGCGTGGCGCAGAGTCTCGCGGTGGAGACCGTATGGAATTCTCTTGCAGTGAAGCCCTTCCACTTGGGCACGGAAAGCTGCGTGGCCAGGCCCGCCGAGCCGTGCCAATGCACGGGAACCCCGAGATCCTGGCAGCAGGCCCACAGCGGCTCCCAGAAAGGATCGTTCAGCGAGTGAAGCCCTTCTTTGGTGAGGCTCGGCTCGGCCAGCATCACGACGCCCCTGTGGCCGAGCTTAGCCGCGCGCTCGACTTCGGCCACAATGACGTCGGCGGGGCTCAGATAGGGAATGATCGCTATCGGGACGTAAAATTTGCTGGCCGCGCGCCACTCCGCCAGCGCATCGTTGTGCGCCCGAACACAGGCCAGCTCGAAAGCGGCGTCGGCTTGCAGGAACGCGAAGTTCTGAACCGGAGTGTTGGGAAAAAGCACTTCGCCGTCGATGCCGTCGTGGTCCAGCGCGCGAAGACGCTCGGCCGGGTCGTACACGATCTTGGGAACCTCCTCCCAACGGAGCGGATAGTATCCGCGCTCCACGCCTCCCTCCATCGCCGCCGGACAGTTGCAAACCCAGCCGCCACGCACTTTTCCATTGATCATCCAGCGCTCGACCGGTTGGTCGAATCCCTCTTCCTTGACCTCGACGACCTGCGGGATGCGATCGCCCCACCGGGCTTTCGACATCCTCTTGGTCCAGGCGTCCCGGTCCAATTGGCCGTGGGAATCGCAGCTGAACAAACCGTGCTTCAGTTCCATCCGACTACCCCATCAGGCCGCCGTTCGGTTTCTCTCAGCCTCGACGAGCGGACGATACTTTTCGTTGAGCTTCTGCCAATGCGCGGCTCGCTTCTTGGCCTTTTCCATCTGGGCCTCGGGAAAATTGAGAAACGGCACCCGGGTCGGTCCGACTTTACAATAGTCCGCAAAGTCCGCCGGCCGTTTGTTTCCGGAACCGGGCACCGGCCGGCCGCCGCCCCCATCCTCCGCCAGGTCGGCAATGACTTCCGATGCCTTCTCGTCCTCGCCTCTTTTGACCAGGTCCAACAGATACAGCACCGGCCACGGTCCCATCCACACCTCGGTCGACCAGCAGCCCGCGGCGCCGAGACGGTAATAAGGATGCAATTGCACCTGATTGACGAAGACGCTGATCTTTCCCTTGACGATTCTCTGCAACTGCTGGAAAGCCGACGTGGTTCTATGACTGTCCTTCATGCCTATAATCGTCGGGTTCTTCACCAGCTCCTTGAAGGCCGCTACGGGGATCGTGAACTTGTGATTTTCCGGGTTGTGGTAGATGACGATATTCAAGGTGGGGAAAAGCTCCGCTATATCGTGATAGAAGCGAATCGCGTCCGCGACCGGGAGAGTTTCGTAGTACGGCACTCCCAGAAGAACTCCATCGGCGCCCAGGTCTTTGACGAATTTCATCTTCTGGACGACTTCCCGTGGGTTGGGGCTCGTGCAACCGATGAACAGCGGCACTCGCTTCTTAACGGCCTCCACCGTGGCGACCGCCAGGGTTTTAAATTCGTCAAAGAGCAAATTGTAGCATTCACCGTATGTTCCCGTAGTCGCAATATTGTTGGCGCCGTCTTTGATAATCCGGTCGACCCCCTCCTTGAGGTTATCGACCGCAATAGTCTCGGTCGCCCGGATATCGACGGCGTCCGGCGTCGAAAAGGCCGGCATCATGGCTAGCACTCCACTCAGATCTTTGGCGGATAACATAGAACACCTCCTGATTATTGTTGTGTTTCGCACGCTATAATTCCGCCCGCGGCTTGTCAAATTGAATTGTCTGCAGGAAATGGCCGGATAAAACACGGCAAGCCGCGGCCAAATCATAGGTTGGCAATTTACCGGCCGCGCGATTTTCAAAGCGCAAAAAAACGGGCGGAAGGCGGCTTCGTTCCACCCAATTCCTGAGGTGGAACAAGCGACCGCCTACCGCCCGCGTATGCGCGAGGGCTGGCAGCCTTAGTCTTTCGTTTTTTACCGATCGCTTGATGACGAAGAGCCGGATACGCTGCCTGACCCTGTCGCGCTTCCCGAACCGGATACGCTTCCCGAGCTGGAAGTGCCGGAGCCGGATCTACTTCCGGACCTGGATGAACTGGACGATCCCTCATCTCCCGAAATCGATCCCGATCCTGAGCCCGACGCGGAGCAACCCCCGATCGCCAGAGCGCCCACCAGGAGCGGAACGGCCGCTAACAAATGTTTTCGATTCATGTGATCCTCCTTTTTTTGTTTGATCTCGTTTCGTGAACCGCAGCTGCTTCCCCCTGGTTCCTACTCTAAAGTGATAGCTTCCTCGGTCAACGTGGGAAAATACCCGACGCGGGTTAAAGAAGTCGCGCTCATTTAATGAGATGCAAAAGCGGTCACCAAACTTCCGACGAAGATCCAAAACATATGCGTGGCACGGCGGAGTAACCGCCCGACGGGGGTTTCTCGAAGGGCCGATGCGTGGGGACGTGGAGCTTCAACCGTACTTCAGAAATTTCTCTTATGACTCTCGTGCCGCGTAACACAGGACGTATCGCATCGGCCTGGAGAGAGACTCACGGCGGGCGAACGGTGGTAGGACAAACTCACCGCCCTGAGGACTCGAAGCTAGATCGTATTTTCAGAGGCTTGGGTGGCTCGCTAACTTTTTTCCGTTAGTCCCTGGTGCACTTTCTCGACGGTGATCGGAAGACTCGTCAGCCGCACACCGGTCGCGGCGAAGACCGCGTTGCCGATCGCTGGAGGAATCGGCGTGATGGCGTGCTCGGCGGCCGGCTTGGCGTTGAACGGACCGGGACCGCTGGTCGCGCTGAAGACGAGCGTCGTCTCGCGCGCCGGGATGTCGCGAAGTGAGTATCTTGTAATCGCCGAGCGTCAGCGTGGTCACGCGGCCGTCGTCCAACACCACTTCTTCGCATAAGGCCATTCCGAGTCCTTGTATTATCCCGCCTTCAATCTGCCCCTGGGAAACGTGTGCCCGGTCAAGTTCGGGCTCACGTCCGCGGCGGTGATGACGGCCTTGACGCCGGGAAGCGACTTTGCCCGGCTCGTATCTATATTAAGGATACGCGCGTGCGGCAGCGGGCTGCGCAGTACCTTGCCCAGAGCGTTCCCGGACGGATCACGTCGGCGGCATAGCGCGCCCCGCCGTTGACTTTTCCCATGCCGTCCTCGCGCGGGAGCGGCCGGCCGATCACTTTGAATTTCACCATGGTGCCGTAAACCTTTCCGGTGTCACAGTTGCAAAATCTTCGCCCATTTCTCCCGGACCTGCTTTTTGAACTCCGCGCTCGACTCGGCGACCTTGGGGAACTGGTTGCGCCTGGAAAAAGGCCGGCAGGCGTCGATGATCGCGCACGAGCCCGTGAGCCCGGCGCTCTCGTCGAACCGCGAGCGCACCATCGGATCGAGCATGTTGGCGTGGGTGTGGTCTATGATCGTGATCGAGCGCGCCGGATCGCTCCGCGTGCAGACGGCCCACATGACCTCTTCGAGATCGAGGACGTCGATGTCGTCATCAACCACGATAACGTAGCGCGTGGAGTGCGACGGGTGCAGAAGCTGCGACGCGACCACGCCGGCCTGGCGCGCGTGGCCGTCGTATCCCTGCTTGAGGCTGATCAAGGTCAGCAGATTGGCGCCGCCCGACTCGGGACGGTAGACTCCGGCGATGCCGCCGATCCTCGCGCGCTCCATTAACTCCCAGAGGTTCGCCGATTTGATGATCGAGCTTCGATAGGTGCTGTCGTGCGGCGGCCGTCCCGGCCACGCGCCGAGGAGGATCGGCTCGTTGCGGTAGTAGACCGCCTCGACACGGATCACCGGCTCCGGCCGCGCTTCGCTGACGTAATAGCCCGGCCATTCGCCGAACCTGCCCTCGCTCTTGACGTCGTTCGGATGGAGGTAGCCTTCCAGGACGATTTCGCTGAACGCGGGAAGCGGAAGGCCGGTAATCTTTCCAGGGACGACGGGAATTCGCTCGCCGAAGACCGCGCCTATATAATTATACTCGGAGACGCCCGCCGGCAGCGAATAAGAGCCGCCGAAGAAAATCGCCGGATGGTGTCCCGCCGAGATCGCGATCGGACAGGGCTCGCCGTGGTTCCAATAGCTCTCCATGATGACGCGGCCGTGGTGGCCCGGCGCGATGAAAATCCCCGCCGACTTTTCGTCGTGGACCATCACCCGGTAGGTGCCGAGGTTGACCCAATCGCCGTTGCGCTCGCGCATGATCGCGACCGAGCCGGTGCCGATGTAGCGGCCACCGTCCTCCTCGTGCCAGAGCGGCGCGGGAAATTTAAGAATATTCACTTGCGCGCCCCGATCGACGTTCTGAAAGATCGGTCCGTCTTCGACGGGCAGCGGCGCGTACGTGGCCATGTTGTCGCTCCAGCCCCGCATCTTCTCTTTCATGAAGCGGATCAGCTCGAAGCCCTCCAGCTCCGCCGGCAGTCCGAGGGTGAGGGTGAGCAGCTTCGCGCGCGCCATCGCGCCTGCGAGGACGCGGAAGCCCGGCGGGTAGTCTTTGACGCGGTCGAACAGCAGCGCCGGCCCGTGGACCTTGGCGTTCAGCTCGACGACGGTGCCGATCTCCTTATTCCAATCGGCGCCGTCGAGCCGCTTGAGCTCGCCTTGCGCTTCGACGGTCTCTATCCATGATCGCAAATCGGTCTTCATCTCATCCTCGCTTCGCTCGGAATCTCAAATTTCAGATCTCATATCTCAGATCAGTATCGTCCGACAGATTTTAGGAGTCTCAGTTTAAACGCTAGGTTTTTTACAGTGTTCATGACGTTTCAAGGTGTTAACGATTTGAATTCGGAATGCCAATGTCGGCAGTCTTTCGGGACTTTCCCGGGAGGCACC
>DASXUF010000146.1 GCA_036504975.1 Candidatus Binatia bacterium
GGGAGCGTCGCATCGAAGCCCGCTTCGGGTCCGTTAAGGCTGATTACCTCGGCCTCGACGATTTGATCCACGCCAAGGAAGTGTCAGGAAGACTGCAGGACCGTGCCGACGTTCGCGCACTGCGGCGGGCGAAAAAGACGACTAAGGGCTCTCGCGGCAGCTCTAGAAGGCGCCGTTAAATGGTGGACTTCTGAGTATCAGCGACTGCGCGTGCTACGCGGCCGTAGTCAGCCGCCGCAAAGCCTCGGCGTACTTCTCTTGCGTCTTGCGGATAACCTCCAGCGGCAGTTGTGGCGGGTTGTGCGGGTCCCAGTGGCTCTCGATGAGATAGTCGCGGACGTATTGCTTGTCGAAGCTCTCGGGCGAGGTTCCCGGAAGGTAGCCTTCCTTGGGCCAGAAGCGGGAGGAGTCCGGCGTGAGCATCTCGTCGATGACGATAAGCTTGCCGTCCAGCACGCCGAACTCGAATTTCGTGTCGGCAATGATAATGCCTTTTTTCTCGCCCATCTCGCGAGCCCGCTTGTAGATGGCGAGGCTCGCCTCGCGCAAATTTTCGGCGTTCTGCTTGCCGACCATATCGACGGTCTTTGAAAAATCGATATTCACGTCATGTTCGCCCACGGGCGCCTTGGTCGACGGCGTGAAGATCGGCTCGTCGAGGCGGGAAGCCTCGACCAATCCCTGGGGCAGCGCGATGCCGCAAACTTTGCCGGTCTTTTGGTACTCTTTCCAGCCGGAGCCGGCGAGATAACCGCGCACGATGCATTCCACCGGCGCTGGGTTCGACTTCTTCACCAGCATGCTCCGGCCTGCCAAAAACTTCTTATGCGGTTGACAAGCGGCGGGAAACTTGGAGACGTCCGTGGTGATCAGATGGTGGGGAACGATATCCTCCATCGCCTTGAACCAGTATTCCGACAGGGCGGTTAGAATTTTTCCTTTATCGGGAATCTCGGTCGGAAGCACCACGTCGAAGCAGGAGATCCGATCCGACGCGACCATCAAAAGCCGGTCGCCGAGATCGTACATCTCCCTGACCTTGCCGCTTTTGAAAAGTTTCAATCCGGCAATCGGCCCTCGATTCATTTTAACCTTTCTTATCCGGCCCTCTTCTTGTTTTGGTTTTGACGTAGTCGAGTATCATGAGCACCGCGAGAAACCCGATGGCGATCCCTAAGATCCAGAAAACCGGCATCCACTTTTCCATCGTTAGAATCGGCACCACCTTTTCCATCGCCCCTCCCTATTTGAAAAACCGGCTGACCCGCTCCATCGCCTCTTCGGGGATTTCATTGCGCTTGGGGAACTCTCCTTTGAGGGGTTTCGTCGCGTCGATCATCGCCACGGCGTCGCCGAGCCAGCCGCGAAAGCTCTGAACCTTCCGGACGATCTCGATGTCCTTGTCCCAGTGCGTGCGGGTGCTGACCGCCCACATCACGTCTCTCTCGTTGAAGACGTCGATGTCGTCGTCCACGACGACGCAGAGCTTGAGATTGGGCATCTCGACGAAAGCCTGCATCGCGGCCTTGTTCGGATCGTTGATGAATTCCTTCTTGATCGAGATGTAGCAGATGAGCCGGCTGCAGCCGGACGCGGGCAGGTGGATCGCCTTGATCCCCGGCACGTTCTTCTTGATCACGTTGTAAACGCTTCCTTCTTTGGGGATGCCGCCGAGGTTCCAGTGATCCATGTGTCCGGGCCAGAAGTCCTCGACGATGCCTTTTTTCCGATGCGTGATCGCGGTGACTTCGATGACCGGCACTTTCATCTCGCCCTGATAGTAGCCGAGGATTTCGCCGAACGGGTTTTGCGACTCGCGCACGTTGGGCGGGACTTCGCCTTCGATAACGACTTCGGCGTCGGCGGGGACGAGAAAATCCTCCCCCCAGGTTTCCGAAGGCGTCAGCCGGAGCGGCTCGCCGAGGAAGCCGCTTGCAGTCATGTAGTCGTTGTTGCCGAAAGGAGTCATGGCACAACTGGAGAGAAAAAAGGCCGGATGGTGGCCCAGAACGACGATCACCGGCGCGCGGCGATTCTGCTTCTCGTATTCGGTGGTCATCGCTTCCAGGTGGTGGTGGGCGTGAGCGGAAAAACTCATGCGCCGCGGCGCGTAGTACATGTTCTTGGTGAACGTGATGTCGTAAAAACCCCGGTCGATGCTTTTCATGATGCAGACCATGGTGAGATAAGCGCCGACGTCGTCTTTCTGGTGCATCGGAATCGGCAGCGTTCTCAGATCGGCGTCGGCGCCTTTGCGCACGACTTCCTTGCACAGCGCCTTTGTGGGCGAGATGGTTTCCAGTTCGCCTTTTTTGAGCTCGCGCCGGGCGACTTCGAGGCTCAAGTCCATGTTCGATTTCAGCTCGCCCATGTCCAGCGCGTCGGCGCAGAACTGGCGCGTGACGAAGGGATTGTAGAAGAGAGAGAACGGCGAAGGCTCGCCGTTCAGGTTGACGATATTTTCGAACAGCACCATCTTCCGTTCGCCGCGATTATCGAGGTGCTTCAAGTAGGCGATCGTCTCGTGGCGATTGGGATCGATTCTGTCTTTGACGCGAATGACCGAGCCCGGCCTCTCCCGTTCTTCCTGGGCGATGAATGTCGGTAAATCCTTGCTCATACCCCTTCTCCTTATACGCTGCCGGAGAAATTTTTTCGGCGGCCGGACTCCCGCGCGGCGGGATTTTTGCGGGCCGGCCTTGTGATATTGCCTCAAATCCAACGCAAGTCAATAGTCTCGCGTTGTCATAAGCATTTTGTGGGCTTTCGGTCCCGCCGGTTTTTTCTCATGGCCGAGAATTTGTTTTTCCAGCCCGATCGGTAGAGGAGCCGGAAGCCCCGGTGGAACAGCTCCGTCTTTCGTCGCGTCAGCGGGAACCAGATGAGCTCACTTTTTAAACCTAATCGATCCGCGACGATCGTCTTTTGCCGGCAGAATTTGCGGATTCCTTCGGCGCCGTGCCTTCTCCCGATGCCGCTCTCTTTGATTCCTCCCATCGGCGCGTCGGGAATGGCGTAGTTCACGAGG
Organism: Candidatus Binatia bacterium; assembly: GCA_036504975.1. NCBI lineage: Bacteria > Candidatus Binatota > Binatia (SeqCode) > Binatia bacterium. The sequence continues at coordinate 3,029 of DASXUF010000146.1, forward strand.
CAGTCGTTGATGCACATGGATCCCACGTGAATTCGTTCCGCAATGAGCCTGCCGCGCTCCTTGTCCCTGGTAAAAATCCCGCCGTCGAGACCGTAGCGGGAGTCGTTGGCCAGCCGCACGGCTTCATCCGCGTCTTTGACGCGCATGAGCGGAATGACCGGGCCGAAAGTTTCCTCCGTCATGATGTCCATTCCGTGATCAACGTCCACCAACACCGTGGGCTCGTAGTAGAGCCCTTTGAAGTTGGGATTTTTCCGCCCGCCGCATAGAATCTTCGCGCCTTTGCGGACGGCGTCTTCGACCTGGGCGGCGACTTTCTCGATCTGCGCCGCCGAAGTCATGCTTCCCAGCTCGACTTCGTCCGCGCTCGCGCCCTGGCGCAGCGACCGGACCCGTTGGACGACCCGGTCGACGAAGTCCGGATAGACGGGCTCTTCCACGTAGACGCGCTCGATCGAGGTGCAGACCTGTCCCGAGTTCATCAGCGCGCCCCAGACGCAGGCGTTCGCCGCGCGCTCGAGGTCGGCGTCTTTGAGCACGATCAGCGGATCTTTGCCGCCAAGCTCCAGCGATACAGGAATCAATCTCTCAGCGGCGCGGCGCGCCACCTTCTTCCCCGTCGCCACGCTGCCGGTAAAGCAGATCATATCGGCATGATCGATCAGAAACTCGGCGGTCGCGCCGTAGCCGACGACGACATGGAGCAGGTTTTCCGGAAAGCCGGCTGGTTGCGCCAGCTCGGCGCCGTAAAGCGCCGTCATCGGCGTCAGCTCCGAGGGCTTGATGACGACCGCGTTGCCGGCCATGAGCGCGGGAATCGCGTCGCCGATGGAGAGCACCAGGGGAAAGTTCCACGGGCTGATGATGCCGACGACGCCGATCGGACCGTAGATCGATGCCACCTTCTTCGTTTTCAACAGATGCGGCCGGATCTTCTCGGGCGCAAGATATTTGGCGGCGTTACCAGCCCAGAAGCCGATGGCGTCGTAGAGATAAAAAAGCTCGTTGCCGTAAACCTCGGCCCGGGGTTTGCCGGTCTCCGCCGTCACGACGTCGGCCATCTTTTCCTGATGATCGATCAAGAGATCGCGATAACGGTAAAGAACCCGCGCACGTTCGCGGAAATTTTTCTCCGCCCACAGAGCCTGCGCCGCGCGCGCCTTGGCGACCGCTCGCGCGACCTCCGCGGCGGACGCCACCGCGAGCGCCCCGATCTTATCGCCGGTCGCGGGACTGTGGACTTCGACGGTATCGCTGTTCATGGAGCGTTCTATAAAATTTTCAGGAGACAGAGTCGAGGCCAGCGGGGATGGAATTTACCGCCAAGCCGCGGGCACTAGCCCGGATAATTCATATCACCGTTAATCCTATCGACAGAGTGTCATTTCCCTCGGTTCCTCGAGGGCGAGCCTTCCAGCCGCAGGCAATAGGTCTGTGCCTCGTTGACTCCGTCGAGACACTTGCACTGCAGCGAACAATCGAAATACCATACTCCGGGATGCCAAGCACCGCACAAGTCATTGAACCTCGAACCTCCGCGTCCCTGTGCCTGCGGCTTTCATCCTCGCCCCCTGCGGAACCGTGCCCGGAAGGGAAGCCCGAGAGCGCGAGCCCGAAGGGCGAAGGGCACAGGGACGTGGAGCGACACGGCAGGCCCCAGCCGATGGAGTTAGCAACTTTGGGGTGGCTGGCGAGGGCGGCCCTCGAGCCACAGAAACTATTGCCCTCGCCCGGAGTGGTTCGCGCTTGAGGGCTGATCGTGAGAACAATCCGGGCTAAACCATGGTCTGGCCGCCGCAGATGTTGATCGCCTGCCCGGTGATTCCGCCTGCCTTGTCCGACGCCAGATAGAGCACGAGTTCCGCCACCTCATCCGCGTCGAGAAATCTTCCGATCGGCACCGCCGCGACCGCCTGTTTTTTGAATTCCTCCGGCGTGATCCCCTGATTGGCCGCGCTCTCTTCGATGCCGAAACGCGCCATCTCGGTCTCCACCCACCCCGGGCAGATCGCGTTCACGGTGATGCCGCGGTCGACGACTTCCAGCGCCAGCGCGCGGGTGAAGCCGATCATGCCGTGCTTGGTCGCGCAGTAGGCAGAGTAACCGGGAACTCCGAACTTGCCCAACACCGAGGAGATGTTGATGATCCGGCCGTTGGCGTTTTTTCTCATCGACCGCAGGACTTCTTTGGTCACGAGATAGGTTCCGGTGAGGTTGGTCTCTACGATATCGCGCCAGCGGCCGTCGTCGGCGTCGTCGATGCGGGTGAGTCCCGAGACGCCGGCATTGTTGACCAGGATGTCGATAGGACCCCAGGTCTCGACGATTTTCGCGACGCCTCGTTGCACCTGATCTTTTTTTCTGATGTCCATCTCGATCGGCAGGAACGCACCGCTCGCGAAGTTATTTAGATGCGCCGGATTTCGCGAAGCGACGGCGACGCGGGCACCGTTTTTAGCCATCGCTTCGCTGATGGCCTTACCGATGCCGGTTCCGCCGCCCGTAACCAGGGCGGTTTTGCCGGTCAAATCCATGTGGGGTCGCGCGGGTGCGATCGAATCGAGGAAATTCCTATCGAGTTTTTCCTCAAAAGGCAAGAAATAGGATGGCAAGGAGACGGCTTGGCACTACTTCCCGCCGGCGAGTCTTTTTTCCACACCCATTTCCGCCGTCGTCAGCCAAAGCACGTCGCGGATCGTGGAATTGGCGTATCTTTCTTCTCTGCACGCGGCGTTGATTCTCATATTGACATCGCGATAGTCGGCGTCGGGCCAGACCGTCAGCGACAGCTCGGGTGAGGTTTTGAGAATGGATGTCAACGCGCTCGTGCCGAGATAGTAGCCGTAGATCAGATGGGCGCGTTCGGCATCGTCCGTCGCAAGGTAGTTCGAGCAGCGGAGCCGGCACTTGCTGAGAAAAGTTCTCCACGTCTCCGTAGGGCCGTCGTTGAGCGGCAGCCCGATGCGAGGAAATCCGTCTTTCCTGGCGGCGAGACCGAGAAAAGCGTCCAATAATTTTTTGTTTTCATTGGCTTTGGATCGACAAACTGCCGTCAGCCGGGTCCCTAGATGATCCGCGGTAATTTCTCCCGCGGGCAGAACCCACCAGATCGGGTGATCTTGATCTTCCGGCGGAACCAGCATGTCGCGCGCCTCTTTGTCCACGGCCGCCTGCACTCCCTCCAGGTAACCGGTGGCAAGCGCCGCTCTGGCTTTGGCGTCTAGAATATTATAACTGCCGCACGTCGAAGGGGCGGTCGTTCCGCCGCCGACGCGCTCAGGATTCGGGTAGATGAGGAAACAAGCGATCCATACGAAAACGAGAAAGCAGATTTCCTTGCCGTTTTTCATAATTCCTCCCGTTAGGTCCTTTACCAACCGGCTCGCGCCGGCGAGTTTCCACCGGCGCATGTTATTGGTCCGCTTTTTCACGGTTGAGTTTTGTGATGTTGAACACGCTCACGGGCCGGATGAATCCCCGGAGCTTGAGTTCGCCGATGCTCTCGGCCTCGACCCAGTTCTCGACTTCGCTCAGCGTCCTCCGGTTGGTGAGAATCTGTCCGCCGCCGGCCTCCTCGCAGAGGCGCGAGGCGAGATTCGTCACGTTGCCGACCGCTCCATAGTCCAGCCGCCCTTCGAAACCGATGTCTCCTACAGCCGCATAGCCGGTGGCCAACCCGATGCCGAGATCCAGATCCCAGCCTTTTTTCAACCACCATGCGACTCGAATCACTTTCATTCTCTCGCGCATCTCGAGCGCCATGCACACGGCTCGGCGCGTATGATCTTCGTAAGGCACCGGGGCGTTAAAGAAGGCCATGATGCCGTCGCCGGCAAAACGCTCCAGGGTGCCGTCGTATTTGAATATCAGCCGGCCCATCTCGGCGTGGTAGTTGCGGAGGAGTTGGAGAACCTCCTCGGGCTCGGCGCTATCCGAGAACTCCGTGAAACCGCGCAAGTCCAGAAAGACGACCGTGACCTCGCGCCGATGACTTACGAAAAGGTCGCCGTCGTCTCGTTTCAGGATCGACTCGGCTATCTGCGGCGACAGGTAGCGCTTCAGACGGCTGATACGCCCGATCTCCTCCAGTTGGCGCTTCATCTTTTGTCCCAAGGTCCGGGTCAGCTCTTCGATCGACGAATAGGGCTTCATGACGAGAGCTTCAGCGGTCATATCCTGGGTGTTCATGCTTCACCGGGGCGACCGGAGTCGTTTTCTTCAAGCCAGCTCAGCGGTTTTTGCGCTCGCATCGATAAAGCGGCGAACCGATCCTCCTCGGTGAGCGCCGCGCTGCGGTAGAGCAGGAAGGAGGGTAAATTCGGCCGCTTGATCCTTCTGAGCAATATCGTCGTGAGGTGCATCAATCCGAGCATGGTCTGGCCGGTGACGGCCGTCATCAAAACGAACTGAAAGTTCTCGCTCAGAACGTACTCCCGAAGGGTCTGGCTAAAACATCCCTTGAGCACCAAGCCCACCTCGACCCCCATTTTGCCGAGAGCTTCCCGAGCCACGGAAATTCTCCGCTCGGCCAACCGCTTCTGCTTATCCCACGAGTATCGAGCGAGGACTCTTTTTCCCTCCGACACGGCCTTTCGCGGCGACTCGGTCACGATCCAATGGTCGCGTAACCAGGCCCACGGATCGACGGGGTAGGGAACGAGGAAGGTCACCTTCATGTCCGGCTTAGCGATCTTCTGGATGATCGGTAGGATCTCCTGCATCCGGTCTCGCCTCTTCAACGCAACTAAAATCTGTCCAGCTATCATTCTTTTTTTCCTCCGCGTCGTAATCTCTGTCGAAGGCAATAAAGCAAGGGATATGCCATCGAGGGGCGCGCGAAGTAAGCCGCTAATTTTTCAAGAAAAAGCTGGGACGATGGAACGTGACGAGGCGGGCGAGAAAGCTGAATTGATGTCTTTTTAGATAGCGCGAGTGGAAAAAATCAAAGTCGGATTTGAAGCGCCTTGATGAGCCTGGAGAGGTAGTTTTTTTCCAGGCCCAAGGCTTTGGCGGCGGCGGTGCGGTTGCCTCGGGTCTGCAAAAGGGCCCTCAGGATGATCTCCCGCCTATAGGCGGTCACGTCGTCGCGATACGACAAGCTGCCGGAGCGGGGACGCGAGTCGGCCGCGACGATCCTCGGAGGCAGGTCTTGGGGAGTGATTCTCGGTCCCTGACCCAGGACGACGGCGCGCTCGATCACGTTGGCCAGCTCACGCACGTTGCCGGGCCAATCGTAGGCGATGAGCCTGTCCCGGGCTTCTTTCGTGATCTCGGTAAAGCCCTTCTTGGTTTCCGCGGCGAAGCGCTGCATGAAAAAATTGGTCAGTTCGGGGATATCCTCTTTCCGGTCTCTCAAAGGCGGAAGCACGATGGGAATGACGTTCAGGCGGTAGTAGAGATCCCCGCGGAAGCGGCCGTCTTTGACTGCCGCGTCGAGATCGCGGTTCGTGGCGGCGACGATTCTTACGTCCACGTGGATGGGCTTGGTCCCGCCGACGCGTTCGAACTCCCGCTCCTGAAGGAACCTTAAGAATTTCGTTTGCAGCTCCGGGGAGATGTCCCCGATCTCGTCGAGAAAGATCGTGCCGCCGTGCGCCAGCTCCATCTTGCCCTTCTTGAGCTCGTGAGCGCCGGTGAACGCGCCCTTTTCGTGGCCGAACAGCTCGCTCTCCAGAAGCTCCTTGGAGAGTCCGACGCAGTTGATCGCCACAAAAGGTTTGGCTTTCTCGTCGCCCCAGTTATGGATGGCGCGGGCGAATATCTCTTTGCCGGTGCCGCTTTCGCCTAAAAGCAAAATGGTGGTCTTGCTGGCCGCGGCTTTCTTGGCCGTCTCTACGGCCTTATTCATCTTGGCGCTCTTGCCCACAACCAGCCGATAGCGCTCGCCCACCTCGTCCGAGAGGATTTCTACTTCCCGCCGGAGCCTTTCGCGCTCCAATGCCTTCTGCACGATGAGCGCGATATGTTCCGGATCGAAAGGCTTGGGGATGAAATCATACGCCCCTTCCTTCATCGCCTGGACCGCGCGCTCGATCGTGCCGTAGGCGGTGATCATCACCACGGTCACGTCCATCGCGCGCGCGCGAATCTCCTTCAGCACTTCGAGCCCGCTCATGTCGGGCATCTCGATGTCCAAAAGCGCGATCTGCGGGCTCTGCTTCTCCAGTAGGTCGAGGCCGTCTTTGCCGCCGGAAGCCGTGAGGACACGGTAATCCAGCGATTCCAGGCGGTCCTTCAAGACCTCCCGGACATCGGGATCGTCGTCTACGACCAGGATGGTTTCTTCAAAGGATTTCATGGGCATAACCTAGAGCGTGATGTTGTAGACCTTCTCGATCTTTGCCTTCAGCTCTTCCCATTCGAAGGGCTTGAGAACGTATTCGTTGGCGCCTTTGGCAATCGCTTCGATCGCCGCCTCTCGGGTGGAGGAGGAGGTGATGATGATGACGGGGATCATTCTGTCCCGCTCGCGGATGTGTTCCAGGGTTTCGATCCCGCCCATCTCCGGCATCTTGACGTCGAGGAAGACCCCATCGAACTTTTCCGTGGACAGCCTGCTCAGCGCCTCCACGCCGGTCCCGGCGGTGATCACCGTGAATCCATAAGCCTCAAGACGATCCTGAATCACCTCAACGATGTCTTCTTCATCATCGACGACGAGAACCTTGAGTCCCATAAGTTGTCTCCTCAGTCGGCCGGCGCTTCCGGTTTCAGCGGCTGCTCTTCGGGCAGCGTAAAGGAAAAGATGCTTCCTCTGCCCGGTTCGCTGCTCACCCAGATTTTGCCCCCGTGCATGTCGACCAGTACTTTGGAAATCGCCAGCCCAAGCCCGGTGCCGCCGGATTTGTGCTTTCCGGCCTGAGCAACCTGATAGAACTTGTCGAAGATTTTTTCCGCCTCTTCCTGAGGGATACCGGGTCCCGTGTCTGCAACGGATATCTCGGTCCAACCGGCGCCGTTTTTCTGGATCGACACACGGATCTGCCCGTGCGGCGGGGTGAACTTGACGGCATTCCCGACCAGGTTTGTCAGCACCTGCACGACCTTGTCTCGGTCGGCCCAGGCGCTCGCGCCGGCGTCGGGAGAGACGACCTCGAGGCTGATCAGCTTCTCCGATGCCACCGGCCGGATGCTTTCCGTAACCTCTTGGGCCAGGCTTACCAGAGAAAGAAGGGCCGGCTTAAGATCGATTTTCCCCGCCTCGATCCGTGAGAGATCCAGGATGTTGTTGATCAGCCGAGTGAGCCGGTCGGCGTTCGATTTCATGCGCGTGAGATAACGGATCTGTTTTTCGTTCAACGGGCCGGTGATGCCGTCCAGCATGTTGTCCGCGGAGCCCTTGATGGCGGTAAGCGGCGTGCGCAGCTCGTGAGAGACATTGGAGACAAAGTCCGACTTCATCTTGTCGAGATCCCTCAGCCTCTTTTCGTAGCGCTTTTTCTCGGTGATGTCCTTGGCGAGATGGAGGAAACCGCTTATATCGCCCTGTTTGTCGCTGATGGGCGATACCGCCAGGGCCACGTCGATCACAGCCCCGTCTTTCCTTTGCCTGCGGACCTCCAGGTTGCGGATAACACCGTCGTGCCGGACCTTGTGCCTCAGCTCCTCCGATTCCTTGGCGCGGTTCGGCGGAAGGAGTATCCCCAGGCTTTGCCCGACCGCCTCCTCTTTGCTGTAACCGAATATCACCTCCGCGCCGCGGTTCCAGGTTAGGATGCGATCTTCCATATCCGTCGAGATAATCGCGTCGCCCGCGTTCTCCACGAGATTTTCGATGTAGGCCTTGCCGGTGTGGAGCTCTTCATAGAGCTGGGCGTTCTCCAGCGCCGCGCCGAGTTGGGAGCCGAAGGCCTTGAGGAGGTTAATTTCTCCTTGAGAAAATTTGTGGTACTTACGGCTCCCTACGGCCATTGTTCCCAGGACGCGCCTCTTCGACAATATGGGAACGGTGGCTAATGAAATGATTCCTTCTTGTTCCATGGCCCGTCTCTTGAAGATTGGATCTTTTCGAATATCCAGAGACACATAAGGCTCGCGAGTTTCAAAGACGATTTTTCCTACGGTCCGGCGAGGACTGTCCATAGGAGCAATATTGGTCAAAAATTCGGGCGAGGAGAGACCTCGGGCCACACGGACAACCAGATTTCTTGCCTCAGGGTCTAAGCTGCGTATATAGCCCGCATGAAAGCCAAGGATCTCCAGTGATTTGTGCAGGGTTTCACGCAAGATTTGTTCGGTATCGAGAGATTGGGTCGCGGTCTCTGCAATGGTCAGCAGGGCTGAGAGTTCCCGGGTCCTATGGAGCAACTCCTCCTTTCTACTCGGGCCCGTTAAAGTAGTCCCCTTTCTATCGGTTCTCGGGCGCTTCACGCGCGGCCTCATCGCGAAGAAATCGGCCCTCCAAGCTCAAAATTATCTCTAAGGAATTGAACCAACTTCAATCGCGGATCCCGTGCCCAGGACTTCATTATCTTTTCCACCTTGGAATGAGTTCGCCCGCTAGGCCTGCTAGCAAATCCTAGCGCCAATGTGCCAACGCAACGGCGCTTGCTTCCGTTTTTCACCAAAATTCCAATAAACTTTTGATACATCACTCCGCTCTTAGGGGCTATTCCCTTTGCAGTCATACTTTTTTCAGCCAGGTTGCGGCACCAATCTCGATTCTGGATGGCCCATCGACGATCCGAAATCGTGTCTTTGTATACCGTGGCATAGTTGTCGTCTCCAAAGCGGTACAAGCCTGGATCTGGATCGTTCCTATCACGTATTTTCTTTTCCACGTCCTTATCTCCGACCCAGCCGACAAAAAAAGGATGGGGGCCTTCTTCGGCTGATTCGTTGAGACGTAGATTGGCCTGCTTTGCGCCTGCTTCTTTTAAAATCTCGCGCAGACAATCTCTTATCCGGATGAAGTCCTCCGCCGTTATACCCCCCGGGATTTTCTTTGCTTTAGCCATATCGATGCCTCCTTCCGTCCCTGTAAGAAATAACTTTGAACCGTTATTAATTCGTCCCAGTATGAGGCCCCACGTCAACGACAAGCCATAACAAAGGTGAAGCGAAGCTCCTAACTCTTAGCTTATGACGTTTATCTTGATATCAATGCGAAGCCGAGATTGTCAAGCTCCCGGAGCTTAATCTTATTCCAACCGAAGGAGCTTTCGCGCATTATCCGAGAGAATCTTTTGTTTGGCCTCTTCGGAAAGGGCCCGACTATTCTTTATCGTATTGACCGTGCCAGGGCCTACCGAAGACCAGTGAGGGTAGTCCGACGCGTACACAATGTGGTCTGCACCGATGTCTTCGATAACCAGGGGCAACGTTTTCTCATCTGGGTTACCGCAGGAGATAAAACAATTGGAAAGATACTCTGAAGGTTTCTTCTTGATTCCAGGCACATGGTTGGGAAGCTTCTCGTAGTGCTCATCCATCCGCTCAAGCCAATAGGGGAACCAGCCGACGCCGGCCTCGAGAAAGACAAAGTTGAGTTTAGGAAAACGCTCCACAATGCCGTAGCCGATCACCGCGGCGATGCTGATCATCTCCTCAAAGGGAAAAGAGACTAGGTGGGTAAAAAAGAAGTTGTCAAAACGCTCGCTCCCGGCAGCGGCGATGTACCCGCCCACATTGGAGTGAACCATGATCGGGACGCCCAGCCGCTCGGCCTCGGCATAAAAAGGATGGAACGATATATCCCCCAAGTGCTTGCCGTAGATATTGGTTGGGACACAGATCGCACGCATTCCGAAGTCGTTTATACAGCGCCTGAGCTCGTCCTCTGATCCTTGGATGTCCGTGAGAGGGATCAGCCCGGCGCCTAGAAGCCTTTCTGGAGCCCGGGAACAGAATTTAGCCAGCCAATTGTTATACGAACGCGCCAGGGACATACCAAGCGCCGGAAAGGCATGGCGGGCGCGTGAGAGTGACCCAGTGGGAAAGAGCAGCGCGACATCGATCCCTTCCTGGTCCATATCAGCAAGACGAGCCTCCACATTAAACGGGTCCGCCTCGCCTGCGCACCTGTATTTAGGTTTAAGGCCGGGGAAAGTGCAGGCATAACCTTCTTTGGGCCAAGTTTGGCCGTCAAAGACCCAACGCTTTTTTCCGTCCTCAAATTCTATCAACTTTTGTCTGTACTGATCGAAAGCCGGCTCCAGGGGAAGGTCCTTGGGCTCCCAGACATGAGCATCAATGTCGATGACGGGATAGCTATTCACGGCTCGATCTTGTCCACTCCGCCCATATACTACATACTACGGGCTTCTCAACTTGGATGGTATCCCTCTACTTCCTGTAAGGCGGAATAGCTTTCTTTTGGGTAAACATCTTTAGGTGCCCCAGCTCACGCCTGGGGGAAATTATCCGATTAACCCGTTTTAAGTCAATCTAAACAGCTCCCCACCAAGACACGACATTCAGTCAAGAATCTCTGCGGCACAAAGACGTTGATTGACTTGGGAGGTATTTTCTAATATTTACCAATTCAAAGGCGGTTCGATAAGATGCAAGAGCCGAGCGGATGGCAGAATTTTTTGGAGATCGTCACCAAGCCCGACAACATTCCCATCGTCGGGATGCTTCTTCTGGTCCTCTTCTTCACCTGGGTCGGCATGAGGCAAGCGTTTCGCAACGATAAGCTCATCGAAGAAGGAAGAAAGGACGAAATCCCGGAAGAGATGTGGAAGTAGGATGCGGGGTTTCCGGGCGGCGACTCTCCTGGGGATCCTGTGGCTGGGTGTGTCCAACGCCCATGGCGTCGGAAGTCCCTTCGAGCGCGAGCCGCAGTGGGAATTGGGAAGGAAATATTTATCGGAAGGGAAGAGCCAAGAGGCGCGGGCCGTCCTGACGGAGCTTTCTGGGCGATATCCGAAGGAGCCGGACGTTTACCTTTTTCTCGCGATCGCTTCTTTGCGGTCGCGCGACGTGCGCCGGGCGGAGATCGATATCGGAAAAGCCTTGAGTCTCGATCCAGATCACGTCGAAGCGAGAACGCTCCGCGGCTGGATCGCGCTGGAAATGAAGCGGGATTATCCGGCGGCCATCGCCGATTATTCCCGGGTCGCGGAGCTGAAGCCGGATTGGCCGGAGGCGCACAACAACCTCGGCGTCGCCTGGAAAAAGAAGGGCGATCCGGAGAAAGCCGCGGCGAGTTTCAACCGGGCGCTCGCGCTCAGGCCGGAATACGGCGAGGCCTGGAGCAATCTCGGTTGGATCCACGCCGAGGAAAAAAAGTGGCGTGAAGCGCGGGCGGACTTCGAGCAGGCGCTCAGGTCCAATCCCAACGACGAGGGCGCGCTTTACGGGTTGTCGCAGGCTCAGCGGGAGGCGCGCGACTACGCCGGCGCCGAGAGGACTTTGAAAAGCCTTCTCTCACGCGCGCCCAATTTCGTCTACTGGCTGGAATGGGGACAGGTCAAGCTCGTGCGCTATTATTGGGTGTTGTTGGTGGGCGCGGGACTGATCTATCTAAACTCGCGATATCAACTGACAAGGAGAATACTCCATGGCGGAGCCGACAGCAAAGAAGCGTAAAGGCACGGCGCTCCTCGCCGTCATGGACGAGAATTGTTCGAGCTGCGCAGGCTCGCCGCTGTGCGAGGTGCATTGTCCGGTCGATAACTGTATTAATCTGCTCTACGAAGAGCTGCCGCAAGGCGGCCTCAAGCCCTACCGCGTGTGGGTGGACAACGACAAATGCATCGGCTGCCAGATGTGCTACAGCGACGACCTTACCAAAATCCACCAGCACAAAGAGACCGGAGAAATCTACTTCGAGTACGCCGGGCGGTTTTACGACAGCGCGAAAAAGCCGATCGACGCCGACAAGCTGCCGAAAAAATTCCAGCTTCAGTTGATCGGCACGGAGTCGGAGGACCGGCTCGACAAAAAGATCTGCCCGTGGGACGCGATCAAGATGTACGAATTCGACGAAGGCCTGGAAGTCTCCCAGTATTTCTACGACCCGGAAAAGATCAAAACGGTCAACGGAGTCTACGTCGTCGATCCCGAAGAAAAAGCGCGCCTGGAGGAAAAGCAAAAAGAGATTTACGAAGGATAGTATGGCGAAGAAGATCGAGCTGACAGAGACCATTCTGCGCGACGCGCACCAGTCGTTGCTGGCGACGCGCATGCGCACGGAGGATATGCTGCCCATCGCGCCGAAGCTCGATCGAGCGGGGTTCTGGTCTTTGGAGGTTTGGGGCGGCGCGACGTTCGACGCCTCCTTGCGTTATTTAAGGGAATGTCCATGGGAGCGCTTGCATCGGTTGCGCCGGGCCATGCCCCGCACCCGATTTCAGATGCTGCTCCGCGGGCAGAACCTGGTCGGGTATCGCCAGTATCCGGACGACGTCGTCGAGAAATTCGTCGAGCTCGCCGCGGCCGCAGGCATCGATGTGTTCCGGATCTTCGACGCCATGAACGACGCGCGCAACATGAAAGCCTCGATCGCGGCGGCGCTCAAGACGGGGAAATTGGTCGAGGGGGCTATCTGCTACACGAGCAGCCCGGTCCACTCGGTAGACTATTTTCTCCGCGTGGCGGAAGAACTGGCCGACATGGGAGTGCAGATCCTCTGTCTCAAAGACATGGGCGGGCTGCTCCCCCCGCACGTCGCCTACGACCTGGTGAAGGGAATCAAGGCGCGCTTCTCGCTGCCGCTCCACCTTCACTCTCACTGTACCAGCGGATTGGCGCCGATGAGCTACATCATGGCCGTGGAGGCCGGCGTCGATATTCTCGATACCGCGCTCTCGCCTCTTTCGCAGGGAACTTCGCAGCCCGCTACGGAATCGATCGTCGCCGCATTGGAGGGGACGCCTTACACCACGGGTCTGGATCTCAAGCTCTTGGGCGAGATCGCGGAATATTTCTACGGCGTCCGTCCCAAGTACGCTGAATTCGAAAGTCCCGTCAACAACCAGATCAGGACGGATATTCTGTTTTCCCAGATTCCCGGCGGGATGCTGTCCAATCTGGTCGCGCAACTGCGCCAGCAAAACGCCGAAGACAAGCTCGAGGCCGTGCTGCAGGAAATGCCGGAGGTGAGAAAGGATCTGGGTTATCCGCCGCTGGTGACGCCGGCGAGCCAGATCTGCGGTTCGCAAGCCGCTCTTAACGTGGTGACCGGAAAGAGATACTCGGTCGTGGCCACGGAGACGAAGAACTACGTCACGGGTCTTTACGGCCGGCCGCCGGGGCCGATCAGCGATGAGATCAAGAAAAAGGTGTTAGGAAAAAAAGAACCGATCACCTGCCGGCCCGCCGATCTCCTGAAGCCTGGTTTGGATCAGGCGCGCCAGGAGATCGGCGGCCTGGCCAAAAACGAAGAGGACGTGATCTCCTACGCGCTTTTCCCCGAGATCGCCCGGGACTTCTTTCGCGAGCGGGAATCGTCCAACCGTGGTTCGACCTTCGACGGCCAGCACTCGGCGTGAGCCGAAACCGAACCGCTTAAATCACTTTGTTCAGCGGATACTCGATGATTCCCACGGCGCCATTCTGGATCAGCATGGGAATGAGGTCGCGGACGACGTCTTCGGCGATGACGCTCTCGATGGAAAACCACTTCACGCCGCGCAGCGCCGCGGTCGCGTAGAGCGGCGACACCGTCGGCGCGGTGATGCTGGGGATGAGCTTGACGACCTTGTCGAGGTCGGCCTCGGCGACGTTCATTTTGATGCCGACTTTATTTTCCGCCGCCAGGGCGCCCTGAAGCAACAGGCGGATCTGCTCGATCTTCTCTTTTTTCCACGGGTCCTTCAGCGCGTTTTTGTTGGCGATGAACTGCGGGTTCGATTGCAACAGCTCATCGATGATTCTCAGACCGTGGGCCCGGATCGTGGTTCCGGTCTCGGTCACTTCGACGATCGCGTCCACCAGCCCCTCGGCGGCCTTGGCCTCGGTCACTCCCCAGGAAAACTCCACTTCCACCGGGATTCTTTTCTCGGCGAAATAACGACGGGTGAAGTTCACCATTTCGGTTGCGATCCTCTTGCCTTTCAGGTCCTGGGCGGTTTTTATCGGCGAGTCCTGCGGCACCGCGAGAACCCAGTGCGTAGGCTTGAAGCTCGTCTTCGAATAAACCATCTCGGCGATGATCTCGACGTCGGAGTTGTTCTCCATCGTCCAGTCTTTGCCCGTGATGCCCGCGTCCAACGTTCCGGTCTCGACGTAGCGCGACATCTCCTGGGGCCGCACCAGGCTGCAGCGCAGCGTCTTGTCGTCCACCGACGGGAAATAACTCCGGCTCGCAGTCGAGATCTTCCAACCCGACTTTTTGAAAAGCTCGATGGTCATCGACTCCAAGCTTCCCTTGGGGAGGCCGAGCTTTAATTCTTTGGTGGTGGCTTCCTTCACGTCGTTACGCCTTTTTGCTCTTATAGACCTGGTCCGGATTGAAAATTCTTATCGCCGCAACTTTCCAGTTTCTTGCCGCCTTTTTTCGGAAGAAGCAGCTCCGATAGCCGAGATGGCAGGCGCCGCCGCCGCGCTGTTTGACCCTGAGCAGAAGCGTGTCGTTGTCGCAATCGATCAAAATGTCTTTGACCTCCTGATAGTGTCCCGACTCTTCTCCTTTTAACCAGAGTCCGCGCCGGGAGCGGCTGTAGTAGTGGGCCTTGCCGGTTTTTCGCGTTTTGCTCCAGGCGTCTTGGTTCATATAAGCCATCATCAGAACTTCGCGGCTGCGGTAGTCCTGGACGATGACGGGCACAAGCCCGTTCCCCTTGGCGAAATCGATTTTTTGCATGAATGGCGCCCGAAAATTTTCCTCAGTAAAACACACATACAGCAGGCTTTCAATAAGATCATGCCTTGGACAAGTCAGGTCGGTTGCTGGAGCAAAATCGTGGGCCAGCTTGGCTACTTTCTGTCTCTGTCGTCCGCGTTGACCGGCATGCCGAGAATCTCGGCGATTTGCTGCTGCAGCCGGCGCGATTTTCGTTGGCCTTTGAGGAGGCGGGTGACGGTGGAGGGATTGACGCCCAGCTTTTCCGCCAGGGCTTTCTGGCTGTAGATGCCGCGTTCGAGCATGCGGATCTTGATTTTGACCCACTGCATTGCTAGCATGGGCAACAAAATTGCCTCAAATTTAAACTTTTAGTCTGAATATTCCAATTTGAATGACTTGTCAACGTTATATTCGCTAACGAATGAACAAGCAGTTCTCTCTTCGACTTGCCGAGACCATCCGGGCGATGGGCATGAGCCCCACCCAATTCGCCTACAAAGCCAAGATTCCGCAGGGGACGATCTCGAAATGTCTGAGCGGCCACGTTCCTACGGCGCGAATTCTTTTGCGCATCGCCAAGCTTACCGGGAAGAGCGTGGATTGGCTGTTGCTGGGGGCCGTACAGGGTAAAGGCGGCGTGGGGTCGGTGGCGGAGCGGCCGGCGCGTTACGGCGGCGCCGGCGCGCCGGATAAGGCAAAAGCCGGCGACGAGGTTTGGGTTAAAAAACTCCTCAAGGTTTTACGCAGTAGCAACCGGCAAAAGACGCAGACCATCAAAGATCTCCTCGACGTTCTGGCCCGTGACGAGTGAGGGCGGTTTTTGCGCCACATCGAAAATACTTTAAATTCCCGGCGACGCCATTGACTGGTCCTGAAGCCGGGTTGTAAGATCCCGATTATGAGCGAGTTCGTCGTCGTATTCGTAACCGCAGGGTCGGCCGACGAAGGCGATCGTCTCGCCCGCGCGTTGGTCGAGGGCCGGCTTGCCGCGTGCGTGAACCGCGTGAAGCCCGTCCAGTCGATCTACCGCTGGCAAGGCAAGATCGAATCCAGCGAGGAAGAGCTTCTCATCGTCAAGACCCGGCGCGACCTCTTCGAGCGGCTCAAAGAAAAAATCCTTGAGCTCCATAGCTACTCGGTGCCGGAGATCATCGCGCTGCCGATTCTTGCCGGCAGCGAAAGTTATCTCCGTTGGTTAGAGGAAGAACTTTTCCAACCTTAAAACCGGCTGCGTATGCGCACGGTGAGAGAGATTTCATCCGGCGGCGTTATTTACCGAAAACACAAGGGAACGATCGAAGTGGCCCTGATCCGCGTGAGGGGCCGGTGGAGCTTGCCCAAGGGTCAGGTGGAAGAGGGCGAGGGGCTTCAGGAAACGGCGCTCCGGGAGGTCCGCGAAGAGACGGGCTTGGAAGGACAAATTGTTGCAAAGCTGGGCGATATCACCTATTGGTACACGAACAAGACCAAAGAGGGAGAAACGGTCAGGATTTTCAAGCGCGTCTATTTTTATCTGATCCGTTGGCTCAAAGGGGACGTGTCTCGGCACGATCAAGAGGTCGAGGAGGCCTGTTGGTTCCCCATGGCCAAAGCGCTCGAACTCATTTATTATCCCACCGAGCGCGAGATGGTAAAAAAGGCCGAGGCTCTTCTCGCCGGTCCAATGGCAAAAAAATCATCGCCGCAGATCGGCCGATCCGACGGCGGTTAGCGGTCGCGCCGATCCCGTACGAGGGACGGCAAATTTTCAGACGATTCAGCGACCACAAGACAAACGGCATGAAAGACGTTCAGGACATCGGCTTCTCGGTTCCGTACGACATCGCCGTCGCGCGGAATTTGAGGGCGACGACCCGGAAGGAAAGAGAAGCGGCGCTGGCCGAGGCCTGCTACAATACCGAACTGGTTCCTCAAGAGCTGGTGTATGTGGATTTGCAGACCGACAGCGCGGTGAGCGCGCCCAGCACCGCGCAAGTCGCGACGCTGATCGGCGGCGGGAGTCCGGAGGCCGGATCGGAAACGACCGCGGCGCGGCGCTTCCGGGAGATTTTCGGTTTTCCGTTTGTCCTTCCGTGCATGCAGGGCCGCGCGGCCGAGCGCATCTGGGCGAAGCTCAACGTGAGGGAAGGAACCGTCGTGCCGGGGAACATGCTCTTTCCTTCCACGCGCTATCACATCGAATCGAACCGGGCCAAGGTGATCGACGTCATCTCGGATAAGGCCTACGATCTTACCTCCGACGATCCTTTCAAGGCCGATCTGGACCTCCTGAAGCTCGAGAGCGTGGTAGAGGAGCATGGACCGGAGAAGGTCTCCTGCATCTACGTCGAGCTCGCGGTCAACTCGTGCGGCGGACATCCCGTCTCGCTCACGAACCTGCGGGAGGTGCGCGCCTTCGCGCAAGCGCGGCAGATCCCGGTCTTTCTCGACGCGTGCAGGATTCTGGAGAACAGCTACTTCATCCAGCAGCGGGAGCCGGGCTGGCAACAGCGCTCGATCCGGGAAATCGTCGGCGAGACCTGCTCCCTCGCCGACGGCTTGACGATGAGCGCGCTCAAGGACTTCCTTGTTCCACTCGGCGGCTTCATCGCGACGCGCGACGAAAAGAGCTATCAGAAGGCTTCGTTTCAGCAACTTCTCGACGGCGGACAGCCTCCCGCCGGAGCGCTTGCCGGCCTTGCCTTGTCGCTTGAAGAAATTTTTTCCTCGGCGACCTACGCGCAAAGCCGGGTGGAGCAGGTCGATCGTCTCTGGCGCAAGTTAGCCGGCAAAGTTCCGGTCCTCCGGCCGGCGGCCGGTCACGGCGTGTTCATCGATGCCAAGCGTTTTCTTCCGGCCTTGCCGCCGGAGCGCCATCCGGCCGAAGCGTTGGCCGCTTTTGTTTACGCCGTATCCGGCGTGCGCGCCACCAAGGGCCCGCCGCTCACGAAGAATCAGATCGAGCGCGGGATCGAGCTGCTGCGCCTGGCGGTGCCGGCGCGCAAGTATCTCGCGGGCCATATGAACGACGTTGCGGAGGCGGTGCTGTACGCTTATGCGCATCGGGAGGAGATCCGCGGGCTCAAGCGGGTCGAGAAGCCCGGGCGCTCGAAGTACGATCCGCCTCTCTTTGCTCCGGCGGAATGATGAAAGCAAGCGCAGAGTTGCCGACGACAAAACCGCGCCATCTCGCGGCGCTCTTTTTCCAGCGCGCCGCACAACTCGGAGAGCAAGCCTTTATCAATCTCCAGCACGGCGGGCGCTTCGAAGAAGTTTCCTGGAAAGATTTCGGCGCCAAGGTCGAGGAAACCGTTCTCGGGCTGAATGCTCTCGGCCTCGGCGCCGGAGAAAGAGTGGCGATCATCGGGGAAAACAGCGTGGAATGGCTGTGCGCCGATATGGCGACTCTCGCCGCGGGCTTGCCGAACGTCGTTATTTCTCCCCGGCTTTCCCAGTCGATGATTCTCAAGCTCCTGGCCCATTCCGGGGCGCGGGCGGCTTTTGTCCAAGATGAAACCGGCGTCGGCAGGCTGTTGAACTTGAAAGCCCAGCTTCCCGCGCTCGCCCATATCGTCGTCTTGGAGCGGACCGCGGCGAATCTCCCCGATACGCTCACTTTCGAAGAGCTACGGGCTCTGGGAAGACCCGCGCCCACGAGGACTCTTCACCGGATTCTCGAATCGGTTCATGAGGACGATCTGGCGACGATCATGTACACGTCGGGCTCGACCGGCGAGCCGAAAGGCGTCATGAAGACGCAGCGGAACATCCTCTCCAACATCGCCTCGGGGGGCGAGATCGCGCTCAGCAAACCGGACGAGCTGGCGGCCCTCGTCCTAAGCATGAATCATCTTTTGGGCCGGTACGGCTTTCACAAGAGCGCGGCGACGGGACGGACGACGGCGCTGATGCAGACGACCGAGCTCGACGTCGATCTTAAAAGCATCCAGGCGCTCGCTCCGACCTCGATGACGCTGGTGCCGAGAGTGTTGGAGAAAATACTGGCGGCGATTCTCGCGGAGGGCGATAACGGGCGGCATTGGGAAGAGTTGGAGAGGTTGGATCAGCGCGCCGCGGGCTACGGATCTCCTACGCCCGCGGAACGCGAGCGTGTGAACGAACTGAAGGGTCGGCTTCGAGATTCGGTCAAGCGTTCTCTGGGCGGCAGGATCAAGTACGTCACTTACGGCGGCGCCGCCATGCCGCCGAGAATCATGCGCTTCTTCGAGTTGATGGGAATTCCTTTGCTGGGCACCTACGGATCGACCGAGTGCGGCGGCGTGACGCTCTGCGGGATCGGGGAGAACCGGCCGGGGAATCTGGGCAAGCCATTCGCCAATATCGAAATTCGCATCGCCGCCGACGGCGAGATCCTCGTGCGCGGCCCGACGGTGACGCCGGGCTACTTTCAGAACCCGGAGGTGACGCGGGAGACGCTCGATCCCGACGGCTGGTTTCATTCCGGAGACCTGGGCGCAATCGAGCCGGACGGCTCTCTGCGCATCGTCGGGAGGAAGAAGGACGTTTTTTACTGCGCCGAGGGCTCGAACATTTATCCCGCTTACATCGAGCTGCTGCTGGAGAGCGATCCGCTGATCCGCCAGGCGGTTCTGGTCGGCGACCGTCGTCCCTTTATCGCGGCGCTGATCGTGCCGGAGGCCGACCGGATCGCGGCGGAGCTCGAAAAAGATTCGGGTCCGGAACGGTTGCGCGAAATAGTCTGGGCACGGGTCGAGCGTATCAACCAGCGCCTCGAAGAATACGAGCAGATACGAAAGATTGTGCTGTTGCAAAACAACTTCCCCGAGCGGGTGCGAAGCGTGACCGCGTTTCAGAAGAGCAAGATCGATCGCGCGGCCGTGGCAGAGCTTTATAAAAACGAGATTCGACAAATCTACGGCGAGTGAGCCGGCATGGCCGAGGTAGCGCTCATCACCGGCGGCGCCAACGGTATCGGCCGCGCGGTTTCGCTGAAGCTGGCTTCCCACGGCATCGCCGTTGCGATCGCCGATTGGGACGGTAAAGCGGCGGAGGAGGCGAGCGCCGCGATTGTTTCCCAGGGGGGAAAGGCCGAAGCGTTCCGCGTCGATGTGAGGTGGGCCGCCGAAGTCAAAAATGTCGTCGCCGCAGTGCTCTCACGCCACGGACGCGTCGATATTCTCGCCAACATCGCCGGCGGCAGCATCCACCGCAAACCCATCGAAGAGCTCAGCTGGGCGGAGTGGAAAGAGGTTCTCGACATCAACCTCAAGGGGACGTTTCTCTTTTGCCGCGAGGTCGCGCCGATCATGATGCGGCAGAAAAAGGGACGGATCGTCAATACGGCGTCGAACTACGGCGTCACCGGCTCGGCGCTGCGCACGCCGTATTCCGCGGCGAAGGCCGGCGTCATCGGCTTCAGCAAATCGTTGGCGCTGGAGCTGGCGCCGTACGAAGTCCGCGTCAACGTCGTCGCCCCCGGCCCGACGGACACGCCGCGCGTGATGGTGAACTGGACGCCGGAGATCAGAAAACAAAGAGAAGCGGAAATCCCGCGCCGGCGCATGGGCCGGCCGGACGATCTGGCCGAGGCGTTTTATTTTCTTTGCGGCGCCGAGAGCGCCTGGATGACGGGACAGACGCTGCACGTCAACGGCGGGCTGGTGATGCCGTGAGGGCGCGTACGGGCTGGGAACGTCTCTCCGGGCCTATGCGATACGGGCGGTGTTACGCTCGACGGATGATACGCTTGAATCTCCTCGTCCAACGCATAGGCCCTTCGAGACACCCCCAGCCGGCATGCGTCGATTGGGACTTTGAGCGAAGAACATGAGACTCAAAGATAGGGTTGCCGTCGTGACGGGCGGGGCGCAGGGGATCGGGCGCGCCATCGCGTTGGGACTGGCGCGCGAGGGGGCGAATGTCGTCGTTGCGGATCTTCAGGGCGGGAAGGCGGAGAGTGCCGCGGCAGAAGCACAGGCGCTGGGCGTCGAAGCTCTCTCCGTCGAAACGGATGTCTCCAATGAGGATTCCGTCAAGAACCTCGCCGAGCAGGCGCTCAAGCGCTTCGATCATGTGGACATACTCATCAACGACGCCGGCATCTTTCCCCAGGCGAAAGTCGCCGAGATGACGGAGGCGGATTGGGACCGGACGCTCGATGTCAATCTCGGCGGTAATTTCCTTTGCTCCCGCGCTTTTCTTCCTTCGATGCGCGCGCGAAAAAACGGCCGGATCATTAGCATTGCGTCCGGCATCGCCCACACCGGCGCGGTAAACGGCGCGCACTACGCCGCGTCCAAAGCCGGGATCATAGGTTTCATCAAAGCTCTCGCGAGAGAAGTCAGCCCGGACGGCATCACGGCCAACGCCATCTGCCCCAACATCATCGACACCGCGTTGCCGCGCGGCCACCGTAGCTCGGCGGAGTTGCAAGAGCGCCTCACGCGGAACCCTCTCGGCCACGCCATGGAGCCCGAAGATTTAGTCGGCGCGGTTCTCTTTCTCGCCAGCGACGCCGCAGGTTACATCACCGGCCAGGCGGTCAACGTGAACTGCGGCACGGTTATGATTTAGCGCAGGCTGGTGAAAAACTTCATATGCTTTGTCAGATCGTGTGCAGACTGGCGCTTAAAGCATAAGGCTGGCATAATAAGCTTCTGACGAAGTAATTTCGGGAGGAAAACCATGGCAAAGGTAGACGAACTGAAGAGCGAAATCGAGCGACTTCCCCAGGAGGAGTTTACCGAACTTGTCAGGTGGCTATCAGAGAAGGACTGGGAGAGGTGGGACAAGGAGATCGAAGCTGACTCTGAAGCTGGGAAGCTTGATTTCCTCGTGCGTGAAGCGCTCGAAGCGAAAGCAAAGGGAACTCTCAAGGACCTGTGAAGCATCGCACAACAGCCCGATTTTGGGCTTCCTATGCGCGTCTTCCAGAAGCAGTCCAGAGAGTGGCCAGACGAAACTTCAGCCTCCTCAAAGAAAATCCTAGACACCCATCGCTGCATTTTAAAAAGGTTGGCAAGCTTTGGTCCGCGAGGGCTGGGCCTCATCACCGTGCGCTAGCAGTGGAGGACGGAGCGGATTTCATCTGGGTTTGGATCGGTCCTCACGATGAGTACCAGCGAATCATCAAACAACAGGGCTGATCAAAGCGCTGACGCGCAAAAATCGTTACACGTCGTGAAGTTCCGATCCTGCCCAAGTTCAGAAAAGACGGAGACGGCATGAGACGCGCGGTTACTCGGCGGCAATTTCTAAAACTCGCGGGCGCCGCGTCCCTGGCGCTGGCGCACACGCACCGAGCAGACGCGGCGGCGGCTTCTCTTGCTTTCAGCCCTGCGGCGTTCGACGCAACCCAGGATTCCGTGCTGATTTGGGCGCGCGGCGACGGCGGCGCCCGCATACGGGTGGATTTCGGAGAAGAGGGTGCATCGCAGCTTACCGCCGGACCCGTTGCGGATTTGACCAGTGACACCGATTACTGCGCGACAATACCCCTGACTCATCTGGCACCGGGCAAGAGGTGGAGTTACCATATTATGGATGCAGCTTCGGGCAAACCTCTGTCCGAGCCTTGCCGCTTCAAGACCGCGCCGAGCAGCGCCGCGCCTTTTACCTTCGCCTTCAGCGCCGACATGGAAGACAGCTATCAACCGTTCAAGCTGTTCGACGTCATCGACAGCAAGCAGCCGGACTTCCTCTTGCTCCTGGGCGACCTCATCTATGCCGACCATCCGAAAAAGAGTTTTATTCCCTCGGTTGCTTATTATCGGATCAAACACGCCGCGAACCGGAAGGACCGGCATTTACAGAATTTCTTGTCCCGATACGCGACGTATGCCATTTGGGACGATCACGAGACGGAAAACAACGCCAATAGCCTGAACCCGAATATGGGAAAAGCCTTGCAAGTTTACAAAGAATACTGGCCGTGCAAAGCGGTGGACGCTAACGCACTGTACCGGCAGTTCGCGTGGGCGGGAGTCGATTTCTTTATTCTCGATACGCGGCGGTTTCGCAGCCGGCAAAAGATGCCCGAGGGCCCTGAGAAGACCATGCTCGGCGCAGCGCAGAAAAACTGGTTCAAGGAGAATCTCAAATCTTCGAAGGCGCCGTTCAAGTTCGTCGTTACATCGGTGCCGTTTCAGGGCGGGGGCGCGGATAGCTGGGGGTCTTACAAAACTGAACGCGACGAGATCGCGCGATTTATTCGCAGCGAAAAAATCGGCGGCGTTATTTTTCTCACCGGCGCCTACCATCTGGCGCGAGACTGGAGCAACGCCAAAACCGGACTGCGCGAGTTCATGGCCGGGCCGATCGCATCGTTCACTCATTATAAAAAGAATCCCGACGCCCGTGCGCGCTACGAAAAGGCCGGGACCTTTCATTACGGCGACGGCTACAACTTCGGCTTGTGGCGCGTCGATTCCGCCGCCGGCAAAGCTAGGCTGGACTTCATCGGCGCCGCCGGCCAGACGCTGTTTCAGACGGAAGTGACCGCGTAATCGACACGAGCTCCGCCTCAACGATCGAATTGAGGCGGTACTTGGAGGCCTCCAAATGTCAAACGAGACTGTAGCGAATAGTCAAATGACCGAGTCGGAAAGACTCGACCTCGAAAAGCGCCGCCTGGAATGTGAAAAACTGCGCGTGGAGATTGCGCAGGTATCCTATCCCTGGTGGAAACGCGCGGGATATATCGGAAGCCTTGTGCCGATCGTCATCGCATTGGTCGGGTTTCTTTCGGCGTTCGCCAGCGGCTATTTCGATACGGAGCGCAAAAATCTGAAGACAGAGATCGACGGCCTAACGCTCAAGAGGGATCAATTGGCGGCGGCGAATGAGGAGATCCAGAAAAAGATCGACGACTCGTATCTCAAACTAAAGCTCGCAAGCAGCGAGGCCCGATACGCTCTCAGTCTCATCAGCAGTATGGCGATTCGGAAGGAAATGGTCGCCAACATAGAATCCTCGCTCGCGGCAATGTCGCCTAAAACGGCCGAGCCGGTGCGGGAGGTGCTGGGCATGTATGGTCTCGCTAACGAGCTAGTGAAGACGACGGAAAAAGATCTGGAAGAGTTGGAAAAAAATCTCCGCGCGATCCCGGCGTCGAAATGGGTGGTGGAATTAAAAGCTACGCTCAAGGGAATGTTCCTTCCGGGCAAGGCCTTGTTAGAAGCGCCGGACGGCAGATTTTATGATCCGTACGAGCGCCGGTATTACGATAAGGACGAATTTTCCAAGAGAAAAGCTGGCAAGTAATCGACCTCACGCTTAACTTTACGCCGAGAGGTAACGGCCATGAGTCGCGTCGCTACATTCGTAATTACGGTATCGGCATGTCTATGGGTGTTCTCTTCGATAGCGGTAGCGCAGGAGTACGAGATCCGGTTGTCGGGCCAAGCCAAGACAGGCGAGAAGTACAAATTATCGACGACGGTCAGCTACGCAGAAAAGAGCACCCTATTCTCCGACGGCTCACCGGTAAAAGACAAAAAAGAAGAGTTTACACTCGAGCTCGTCTCGTCCGTCATCGTCCTTGAAACTAGCGAACGTGGAAAATTGAGAAAGAGCGCCATCGTGATCGAGAAATGCGTCATGACGACCGGCGGTCGAATCGAGTCACTGATCACTCCCGGACTCGTCGTCATGGCCGCGCGGGAAGGAAAACAGACCGTGTATAAGATAAAAGACGCGCCGGTCGATGCGAGGACCGCAAAGGCGCTCCGCATGTCGATATCGTTTTATGCCGGCGAATACAGCGACGACGATATATTTGGAACGCGCGAAAAAAAGGGGGTAGGCGACACCTGGCCCGTCAACGCCGCTATGTTCGCAGACGCGATGAACGAAGTGTTTGCCGTATCGATCAAACACGAGGATATATCCGGGACCATGAACTTAGAGCAGGTAGTCAAGGATAGACTACACGACTACTTCCTTATCAAAGGATGGCTCGATATAGCGAAGTTTGCGGTTCCGTTGCCGCAAGCATTTAGGTTAGATGAGGGACAACTAAAAGTCGCCTTCTCGGGTAAATATCCAATCGATCACGTTCGCGGCCTTTGGGAAGCTTCGCAGATCGCGAACATGTCGTTTACTGCGATCCGCCCTTCCGATTCGAAACTGGCGCAAATGAAGTTGGAAGGGGCCGTGGCAGTCAGCCGGATCTCGCACATTGAACGATTGGAATAAAAAGCCTGCATATCGCCTTTGGCAGTTCCCGACTATGGATCTGCTGTTGTTGTCCGCAGCTGTTGGAGGAGCTAACGCCGGATCCACATGCCGACGTTTTATATTTGTGCGACACGACCATCTGTCCGGTCTGCGGAGCGAAATTTGCCATCGTGCCGGCACTCAAAGCCCAGCGGGACGCAAGCTAATTCCGCATCCCGACTGAACTTTTACGCCGTTCTCGGTTTGACACTCCGACTCTCTCGCAGTAAATTTCGATTAGCTGAAGCCGGACGGAAGGAGAGAGCGATGCTGCGATCGATCGGGTTGACCCAGACGCACATGGAGTGTCGGAATCTGAAAGACAGCGTGCCGGTGCTGACCGATTTGCTCGCGTTCGAAAGACTGAGCGAGCGGCCGGGCCAGGTGACGCTAAAGCACCCCAACACGGCGTGGCTGCTGACGGTCCACGAAGCGCCGGATGCGCCGGCGAAGCAGATGCACAATCATTGGGGCGTGCGCGTCAACACGACAGAGGAGGTGGACGCGGCGTACGAGTATCTCACGGCGAACAAAGACAAATACAAGATCGATCAGATCGGGAAGCCGACGTACAATCACGGCTCTTACTCGCTCTATTTTCTCGAGCCCGGCACGAACGGCTGGGAGATCGAATGCTACGCCGAGGCGCTGCGCAACGAAGCGTGGAAGACGAGAGTCGGCGGCGTGCGCGCGCCGCACTGGGACCAGCCGATGCCGCAGGAGCGCTTTCCGGGAAGGGGATATGTGCCGCAGGGATTTACGCACGGAACTCTCGCCACAGGCGACATGAAAAGATCCTGGGAGTTTTACGATAAAGCGCTGGGGTTGGAAGTTCATCAGGCCACCCCCAACGTGGTTTACGTGAAGCATCCCAAGACCAAGCCGTACGTCGTCTGCGCCATGCGCCAGGACTGGAAAACCTTTTCGCCAAATTTCCGCTTCACTATCACTCTGGAGTCCAAAGACGCCGTCGATGAAGCGCACCGCGCGTTCGCCGCGTCCGGCAAAGATATCGGCGTCACCAAGCTCGGCGACGTAACGCGCGACGACGCGCGCGCGGCTTTTCTCCTCTCCGATCCCGACCGCAACTGGTGGGAGATCGCCTCGCCCAATTGATGGCGCCGCCGGAAAAACAGCTCAAGGAGATGGGTCTCCGCGAGATCCGCGCGCTCGCGCGAACGCGAATGCCCGCCGAAGCCTGGAATCATTTCATCGGCGCCGCCGAAAGCGGAGCGACGCTCAGGAGAAACCAGAAAGCGCTCGGCCGTTTTCTCTTCCGCCAGAAAATTTTCCACGACATCACCAACCCCGACACTGCCATCGATCTTTTTGGCCGCAAGCTGCCGATTCCGGCGGCGATTGCGCCGGTCGGAAGCTTCAGCCTCATCAGCGACGACGCCGAGCGCCAGGTGGCCGAGGCCGCGGGCCATAGCGGCGTCATGATGTTCGTCAGCCACGCGGCCAAACCCACCGTGCGCGATTGGTCGCAATTTACTTCGGCGCCGCTCGTTTTCATGGGCTATTTGAGCCGGGGCAGGGAAGCCGTTCTGGATCAAGCCAAACAAGCGGAAGATCTCGGCTTCGCGGCGGTCGGCATCACCATGGACGTGGTTCAGCCCGTCAAGCTCGGCGACCGGGTTCCGCTCTCGACGAAGGACGGCAAGCCGCGACGCGGGCAGAGCGCTTCAACCACGGACATCGAGTGGCTCAAGAAAAACGTCTCTCTCCCCGTCGTGATCAAAGGCATCATGGGGGCAGGCGACGCGCGCGCCGCCGTGAACGCGGGAGCGGACGCGCTGATCGTATCGAATCACGGCGGCCGGATTCTCGATTTCAATCGCGCCGCGATCGAGGTGCTGCCTGAAGTGCTCGACGCCGTGGGAAAAGAAGTCGCCGTCCTGCTCGACAGCGGAATTCGCAGCGGCGGCGACGTCGTGAAAGCAATTGCGCTCGGGGCCAAGGCGGTCCTCATCGGCCGGCCGATCGGTTGGGGCGTCGGCGCGGCGGGCGCCGAAGGCGTCGAGCGCGTGATCGACGTGCTTTCGGAAGAAATCCGCCGCGTCCTCATCATGACCGGCACGCCCTCGATCCGCGACGTGAGCCAGAGCATTCTAATCCATGAGCAAGCCGCCGGGGGAATCCTGTCCTAAGAAGGGAGCAGCTATGGAGTGGGTCGTCCTGGGAATTCTCATCCTCGCCGTCTTCTGGGTCATCTGGACGTATAATTTTCTCGTCGGTCTACGCCACCGCATTCAGAACGCGTGGAAGCAGATCGACGTGCAGCTCAAGCGCCGGCACGATCTGATTCCCAACCTCGTCGAGTCGGTGAAGGGCTACATGAAATACGAGCAGCAGACGCTGGAGAAGGTGATGGAGGCGAGAAGCAAGGCGGTGGGATCGACCGGCGTCAAGGAGAGCGCCGCGGCGGAGAACGCGCTCACGCAATCGCTGGGAAAAATCTTCGCCCTGATGGAGAACTATCCGGACTTGAAGGCCAACGACAACGTGCTCAAGTTGCAGGAAGAGCTGACCACGACGGAAAACCAGATCGCCTTCGCGCGCCAGTATTACAACGACCTCGTGATGCGCTTCAATATGAAGCAGGAGGTTTTCCCGGCGAGCCTGGTGGCGGCCTTCTTCAACTTCAAGCCGGGCGAATTTTTCGCCGTGCCGGAAGGCGAGAAGGCCACGCCGCGCGTGGATCTGTCGCTGCCGGCATAGTATGTTTTTGAAACAGCCTCCGTTCACCCTTCGACCCTTCGAGGGGCCTCAGGGCTGGCCCCCTCGACAGCCTTTAGTCCCGAGCCTGTCGAGGGGTCAGGGCGAACGGATCAATATTGAAATGCTACGAGAAGATCCGTTCATGCTGAGCCTCGTCGAAGCATGAGGAAGACTTTTTCAGCGACCCGCTAGCCAATGGCGTTCTCGGAAGATTTTTTCGAGCGCCAGGCCCATAACCGCCGGACCAGTATCTTCATCGTCGTCGTCTTCTTTCTCTTTTTTCTTTTCATCGGATTCTCGGTCGATCGGCTCTATCTCGACGTCGTCACACCGGGCGGTCTTGTGCTGCCCGTCGCCACGGTCGCGGCTCTGGTACTCGCCACGGGCATCTCGCTCATGTCTTATTATCACGGCGGCGAGCTGATTCTGCGCTCGCTTGGTGCGGAGGGCCTGGATCTGCAATTGCCCGAGCATCGCGAGCTACGGAACATCGTGACGGAGATGGCGCTCGCGTCGGGATCTCCCATGCCGAAAATCCATGTGATCTTCGATCCCGCGCCGAATGCTTTCGCCACCGGCAGGGACGAGCTTCACGCCTCGATCTGCGTCACGACCGGCCTGCTCGCGATCCTCGACCGCGAGGAAACTCAAGGCGTGATCGCGCACGAGCTGGCGCACATCCGCAATCGCGACACGCTGCTCATGGTGCTGGTGAGCGTTCTCTTGGGCGGCATCGTGCTGCTTTCCGATTGGGCGCAGAGGACTTTTTATAGCTCGCGGACGCGCAATCGTCTCGCCAGCGGGAGCGCGCTGCTGGCGATACCAGCGCTGCTCTTGATCGTTTTGTCGCCGCTGATGTCGCGGCTGCTCGCGATGGCGGTGTCGCGCCAGAGGGAGTATCTGGCCGACGCCGGCGCGGCCGAGTGCACGCGCAACCCGCGCGGACTAGCGCGGGCGCTGGAGAAGATCCGCGACGCCGCGCTGCCGTTCAGCCGCGCGAGCCGCGGCACGGCGCATTTATTCTTTGTCAGCCCGCTCAAGCGGAGCGTGAACGAGCGCGAGGGAAGGTTCGCCGATCTCCTCAGCACGCATCCCCCGATCAACCGGCGGATCATGCTGCTGAATGCGATGGCGGGTGCGCAGAACCCTCACCCTTCCCTCTCCCTAAAAGGGCGAGGGTGAAGGATGAGAGCTGAAAGAGCACTTTCCTCTCCCTGGAAGGGAGAGGATTAAGGTGAGGGTCGAAGGGTAAAATATTGAAGCGATGAGTATGATTCGTTGTCCCGCGTGTAAGACCGAGATGAAACAGGTCTCGGCGCGGGCCAATCCGGGAACGCTGATCCTGTTGGACCAGTGCGGGCAGTGCGGGGGCATCTGGTGCGACAAGTGGGAGCTGTTCCCGATCGCTCCCGAAGAAGCGCCGCGCGTCGAGCTACTCGATGACGCCCTGCTCAAAAGTCCGGTCGCGCTCGCGGCCGAGCCTCCCTACTGTCCGCGCTGCACGGAGCGTCTACAGTTTTTTCACGATCCGCTGCTGCCGCGGGAAATCCAACTCCAGCGCTGCCGGAGGTGCGAGGGGATCTGGCTCAACCGCGGGCAGTTCAGCCGCTATAAAGATTTTCAGCGGAAAACACGGCTTGAGAAGATGCCGGACGAAGAGCGCCTCCGGCAACTGACGAGCCGCGCCCAGGATCCGCGCGCCTGGGTCGCGACGGGCACGCAAGGCATTTTCGCCTACTCGCAGCCGCTTCCGGAGACCGACGACTTGGGTTCCAATATGCGCCGCGGAGTTTTCTGGCTGATTTTGCAAACGCTCCTACGCCTAGCGCTCGGTTTTTGACCGGGCGTGAAAGCGCCCACGACCGTCAGCCCGCCCGGGGGTCTCTCTCCGGGCCGATGCGATACGTCCGAGTAACGCGGCACGAGAGTGCTAAGAAAAATTCTCAAGTACGCTTGTTGCACCTCGTCCTACGCATCGGCCCTTCGAGAAACCCCCGGGCGGGCGGTTATGATGGTTGTGCTCGGTGCGCGTCGCGTCAACCTATTGAGAAGGGTACGCTTCCACATGTTTCAGCTTTCATCGTTTCCGTTTTCATCTTTGTAACGCGCGGCTATTGACCATTTTCTCCTCGCTCGTTACTCTTGGGTACTCTATCAAAGAGAGCCGGCATGCAACAGGAACTTAACTTCCTCGAGATCATCCAGCGCGGAGCGCTCACCACTTACCCGCTGATTATTTTATCCATCGTCAGCGTGGCCGTTATCCTCGAACGGCTCTGGACGCTGCGCAACGCCGGCGCCGCGACCCAGACGCTTGCAAACTCCATCCTGGATTCGGTCAAGCATGGGCGGAAAGATCTGGCGATGGCGCTGTGCAGGCAAAATAATCAATCGGCGGCGTCCCGCGTATTTCTCGCGATCCTCGCGCTCTCCGGCGGCGAGAGCCTGGAGAAGTCGGCCGCTTTCATGAACGAGGCGATGTTCGAAGAGACGCAGAAGATGAAAAAGAACCTGTGGGTTCTGGGGACGGTCGCGAGCAGCGCGCCTTTCATCGGTCTCTTGGGCACGGTCATCGGCATCATCAAGTCGTTCGAAAACATGGCCATCGTCGGCACCGGCGGTTTCACCGTGGTCGCGGCGGGAATCTCGGAAGCGCTCGTGGCGACGGCGCTGGGTCTCGGCATCGCCATCATCGCCCTGATCTTCTACAACTATTTCCAGGTGCGCATCGGCAACATCAGCGGCCTCGTGCGCATCCAGGCGATGAAGCTTCTGCAAAGCGTGGTGTCCTGACATGGCGTTCGGTCAACTGGATCAAGATCAAGGCCCCGACCACATCGTCGCCGAGATCAACATCACGCCGCTGACGGATATCTTCCTCGTCCTGCTGATCATCTTCATGATCACGAGCTCCGCGATCATCGAGTCCGGCGGCAAGGTGAATCTTCCCGAGGTGGCAAAAACCGAAACCGCGCCGCGCGGCATTATAGTGACGCTGACGCCGGAGCGGGAGATCTACCTCAACCAGAAAAAAGTGACGGCGGATGAGCTAGAGCCCGCCCTCATAGCCATATTGAGCGGCAGCCCCGATCGAGTCGTTATTCTGAGGGGAGACCGAAACGTTCTCCTGGGCGAGGCGATGTGGGTGATGTCGGTCATCAAGAAGGCCGGCGCTTCGGAAATCGCCGTGGCGGCGCAGGGGAAGGCGGTAAAACCCGGCGCAAAAAGTAAGTAGCTTCAAACCGTCGCCACCAGATCGATCTCGATCAGCGCTCCTCTCGGAAGCGCCCGCCGGGCTTTAGTTCGTCCTCATCTAACTTGTAAATCAGTAGAGCATTTTTGCTACGCGGAAGTAGCAGAAACGCGACTCTTCGCCTTATAAACGCGTACCGGTCAAACCACGCTGCAAAGATTCTGTCGTGTTTTAAGTATCCTACACTGTCTCGGCCGCCATCGGAGGATTGGCACGGCGCTTGCGGATTCGATTGTAGAAATTGATTGACAGGGCATTAGGGACCGTGAAATAAGAGGGAAATTTTAATGTTGACATTGGCCGGCCGATCGTGGTTCGGCAGCATCTGTGAGTTGTAATTCCTTGGCCCGACCGGCTCGCTCCCGGCCGGGCTTTTTTGTTTTTTGCAGCAGAGAAGAAGGCGATGAGCAGCAGAACCGTTGCGTTGGCGGTGGGAGCGATAATTCTGGCCCTTGTCCATCTCGCCGAAGCGCAGCAGCCGGGTAAGATTCCGCGGATCGGATTTTTGTCGGGAAGGAGTCAGCCTACCTCCACCGCCCCCGACCCGACCGCTGATATATTGCGGCAAGGGTTGCGAGATCTCGGTTATCTCGAGGGGAAAAACATCCTGATTGAGTATCGCTACGCTGCGGGAATGCAGGACCGATGGTCAAGCCTTGTGGCCGAACTCGTGCAACTCAGGGTCGATGTCATTGTCTCACCAGTTGGAGCGGCGATCCGCGCGGCCAAGGAAGCGACCAAGACGATTCCCATTGTCATGATGATTACCGGAGATCCAGTCGCGACGGGGCTAATCGATAGCTTGGCGCGGCCGGGCGGAAATGTCACGGGGCTTAGTAGACTCACCGTAGACTTAAGCGGCAAGCGGTTGGAGTTGCTTAAGGACGTGGTTCCGAGAGTGTCACGCGTCGGAGTCCTTTGGGATCCGACCGGGCGTGCAAGTCCTAAAGACTATGAGGCGGCGGCGCGTGCTTTAAAGATAGAGCTTCAGTCCCTGGAAGTACGGGGCCCCAACCCTGATTTCGAGGGCGCGTTCGGAGCTGCGACCAAGGGCCGCGTGAGCGGGCTCGTTACGGTGAGGACTGGCGTGCTGCTAGTTTACCGAAAGCAGATTGCGGACCTTGCCATAAAGAACCGGCTGCCTTCAATGTGCGAGGCAAGTGAAGAGGTGGAGGCTGGCGGCCTCATGTCGTATTCGGCCGACGATGCCGAGAGTTACCGGCGCGCCGCCACTTACGTCGACAAAATCCTCAAGGGCGCGAAGCCTGCCGACCTTCCCGTCGAGCAGCCGACGAAGTTCGAGCTGGTGGTCAATCTTAAGACCGCGAAGCAGATCGGAATCACGATTCCGCCGAACGTGCTCGCGAGAGCCGATAAGGTGATCAAGTGAGAAAAGAAGGACCGGAAGCGGGGTCAGGGAAACGCAAGAGTATTCTTGAGCGCGCGTTCGACGTTAGTGAGGAGCGCTGGTGACAGACACTTCCGAGCCGCCTGACGAGGCGGCGCTTGTCGAGAGCTTTGACCTGTTCGGTCACGGCCTTGGACGCGAACGTGAGACGCGCAACGCCCTTGGGGATAACCGTGTGACTGGGCGAGAGGTGGGCCGTGTTCTTGGTCAGTGGGACGACGACCACGAGTTGGCTGAAATGGTTGATACTATCATTAGAGAGAACGATTACCGGCCGGGTCTTCTTGATCTCGACGCCGATGGTTGGGTCGAGATTAGCAACGACGACATCACCCCGCTTTACGTTGACCACCGGCTTCCTCCATCTCCAAGATCTCCCAGGCCTCTTCGTCGCTCAATTGCCACTCGCTCAGCAGGTCGCGTTCCTCTTTTGCCTCGCGATTCGAGCGCTGGGCATAGTAGGTCGCGTAGTCGCGCTCCAATTGTTTCCGTGAAATGGAGTCGAGGAAGGATGTGAGCATGTTGGTAATGACACGGCTGCGCCGCTTTTTCGGAATGAGGGCATCGGCCCGCTTCACCAGATCTCGGGGAAGTGAAACGCTCACGACTTGGTACTGTCCTCGACTGCTCGGCATGTCGGTTTCCCCTGTTCGTTATGGTCTGTCTGTAATAAGAATATTCCATAGCCAAATCACTGTCAATCTCAAGACGGCGAAGCAGATCGGTCTCACGATACCGCCGAACGTGCTAGCGAGAGCGGATAAAGTGATTAAGTAAAATAATGGCAAGGAGCAAAGAGCAAGGAGCATGGAGCGCAAGCACTAGAGATGAGGAAGAAAGCAGAAAACTAATTCGCATTGGATTGAGGGATTCATGAATAAGAAATTCATTCACTTTGCTCTTTGCGCTTTCCTCTTCGCGCTTTTCTCTGTCGCCGACGCCCAGCAGACCAGCCTTGCTAAGCCCGGTGGAAATATCACTGGTTCTACCGAGATTTCTCCGGACTTAGGCGGGAAACGGCTGGAGTTGCTCAAGGAAGTTGTTCCTAAGGCAACAAGGGTGGCTGTTGTTTGGTATTCTCCAGCGGGCTTAAGCAGCGACGAGGAAGAATTGAGACAGATGGAGTCCGCGGCACGTCAGTTCAGCGTGACAGTGCTACCGGTAGGAGTAAGTGAGCCTAACGAGTTACTGGGCGCCTATGCCACCATCACTAATCACAAAGCGAACGCGGTCATGATTCTTCGAAACACCCTTACAATTATCAATCGAAAACAGCTCGCACAGCTTTCAATCAAGAGTCGATTGCCGTCGATGTGCGAGGGACAGGATTTTGCCCAAGACGGTTGTCTGATCGCCTACGGACCGGATCTGCTACACCACTGGCGCCGCGCGGCAGTTTTCGTAGATAAGATCCTGAAAGGCGCCAAGCCGGCGGATCTGCCCGTCGAGCAGCCGACGGAGTTCGAGCTGGTGATCAATCTCAAGACCGCCAAGCAGATCGGTCTCACCATTCCGCCTAATGTGCTGGCGAGAGCGGACAAGGTGATCAAGTGAAAAAATTTTGGATCCTTCGACTTTGCTCAGGACCGGTTTTAGATTTTGGATTTTCGATTGGAAGATCTAAGAACAAGAAAGCTTTTGGTCTTGCCTCAGCGGCTTTGCTCTTGGCTCTTAGCTTACCTGCCGACGCGCAGCAGCCGAAGAAGATCCCAGTGATAGGTTTTCTGAATCCAGGATCCAATCCTTCCACCGACGGACGCATTGCGGCGCTCCGACTAGGATTACGCGACCTCGGCTACTTTGAAGGCAAAGACATTGTGATTGAGCGTCGTTACGCGGAGGGAAGGGTGGAGCGACTATCAACGATGGCGCGCGACCTCGTCCGCCTCAAGGTTGACGTTATCGTTGCGATCGGTACGCCATCGGTCGAGGCTGCTAAGGACGCGACGCAGACGATCCCGATCATTCTATCGAGCGGCGATCCTGTTGGATCGGGTCATGTCGCTAGTCTGGCTCGGCCCGGAGGGAACATCACCGGGCTCACCAACCTTACTCCGGAACTGGCGGGAAAACGACTTGAGCTGCTGAAGGAGGCAGTTCCTCGACTCTCACAGGTAGCCGTCGTTTGGAATCCAGACAGCCCAGCCGCCGACTTGAGGATGAAAGAGGCGGAGGTTGCAGCCCGGTCGCTACGTCTGCAGCTTCACTCTGCGGGAGTCCGAAGTCCAAACGATTTAGAGCCCGCGTTCTTAGCCATGAAGAAAGAACGTGCTGGGGCTCTCATCACGCTACGGGCCCCCCTCATCGTTAATCAATCAAAACGGATTTTGGACCTTGCCGCCAAGAACCGTCTGCCGGCGATGTACGATGATAGATCAACCGTGGAGGCCGGCGGCCTCATGAGCTATGGAGCGAATCAGGCTGATCTGGATCGGCGGGCTGCGTACTTTGTGGACAAAATACTGAAAGGCGCCAAGCCGGGAGAGCTGCCAATAGAGCAGCCGACCAAGTTCGAGCTGGTGATCAATCTCAAAGCGGCGAAGCAGATCGGCCTCACGATTCCGCAGTCGGTTCTGTATCGGGCTGACAAGGTGATCAAATGACAGCGAGCAGTAAGCAGCTGGCAGTTAGCAGTAAAAGCACGGGAGCAAAACGCATGAGCAGAAGAATCTTTGTTTTTGTTTGCCTGCTGCCCGCTGTCCTTCTGCCTGCTGATTCCGGGGCGCAGCAGGCGAAGAAGGTTGCACGGATTGGTTATTTGTCACGCAGTTCTGAATCCGGCAATTTACCTCGCATCGCGGCATTCCGCCAGGGGTTGCGCGATCTCGGCTATATTGAGGGACAAAATTTCGTCGTCGAATATCGATACGCGGAGGGAAAGTCCGATAGACTCCCGGCTCTCGCAGTCGATCTGCTCCGGCTCAAGGTTGATGTAATTGTCGCCCCAGGCACGGGACCGGTCAGTGCCGCCAGGCGGGCGACCAGAACGATACCCATCGTTATGGTGAATGCCGCCGATCCCGTTGGCAATGGGTTCGTCGCCAGCCTTGCGCGCCCTGGCGGGAACATTACCGGCTTGTCCACCCTTGCCCCTGACCTAAGTGGAAAACGGCTGGAGCTTCTCAAGGAAGCCGTTCCCACGACCTCTCGCATGGCCGTCCTCTGGAACCCGGTGGTTCCGCAGAGATCCATCGAGGTCAAAGAGACAGAGGTCGCGGCGCACAGCTTAGGCGTCCAGCTTCAATCCGTCGAGGCGAGAGCAGCCGGCGATTTGCAGCCCGCATTCTCAGCTATGATCGAAGGACGCGCTAATGCCCTTATCGTACTAGGTGACGGCATGTTCAATGCGCATCGGACGCGGATTTTGGAGCTCGCAGTCAAGAGCCGCCTCCCGGCAATGTATAACGAGGAAGAGTACGTACTTGCTGGCGGCCTCATGGTCTATGCGCCGAGCACTAACGATTTAGCGCGGCGCGCCGCCACTTACGTCGACAAGATTCTCAAAGGTACCAAGCCTGCGGACCTTCCAGTCGAGCAGCCGACGAAGTTTGAGCTGATCATCAATCTGAAAGCGGCGAAGCAGATCGGGCTTACGATACCGCCCAACGTGCTGGCGCGGGCGGACAAGGTCATTAAATAATTTTCGATTTTAGATTGCCGATTTTGGATTGAGGAGAAGAAGAATGGAGAGAACAATTTGGACCGGTCCTCTGTCTGGCCCCAATCTAAAATCGAAAACCTGTCCTGAGCCACGCCGAAGGATCCAAAATCGAAAATGGCCGGGGCTTTTGGCAATCGTCGTCGCGCTCACGTTGTGCGGGGCGAGGGCTGACGCGCAGCAGACGGGAAAAATCGTCCGCATTGGTCTCCTGGATAATAGCACTGCTTCCGGTATGGCGGTTCTCTTGGACGCGTTCCGACAGGAACTGAACAAGCTTGGCTGGATTGAGGGAAAGAATTTTACTATCGAGTACCGGTTTGCCGAGGGAAAGCCTGAGCGCGCGCCTGAGCTTGCGGCGGAGCTGGTTCGTCTTAAGGTTGATCTAATCGTGGCCACGGCAGGACCGCCGGCGTTAGTGGCCAAGAGCGCCACCACTACCATCCCCATCGTGATGGCGAGCTCCGCCGATCCTGTGGGTGAAGGGCTGGTTGCCAGTCTGGCGCAGCCGGGCGGCAATGTCACAGGGATGTCGGGTTTAGCAGTCGAGCTGAATACGAAAAGGCTGGAGATACTCAAGGACGCAGTCCCCAAGATTGCCCGAGTTGGGCTTCTGCGGACGCCGTTAGGAAGCATAGCAGGAAACCTCCAAGTAAAAGAGGTTGAGGCTGCGGCTCTGGCACTGAAGCTAAAATTGGAGGTGATAAAGACTGAACCCGACGCCAAAGGTCTTGAGAGCGCTTTTCAAACCGCAAAGCAGAAACAGGTTGGCGCGATTATGACGACCGCCGGTCCCCGATTTTTCGCCGAAAGAAGGCGGATCGTCGAGCTTGCCACAAAATACCGGTTGCCTGCTATTTACTTCCAGAAGCCGTTTGTCGATGAGGGCGGTCTCATGTCCTACGGGGTGGACAACACTGACCTCTTTCGGCGCGCGGCTGTTTACGTGGACAAAATCCTGAAAGGTGCCAAACCCGCTGATTTACCGGTGCAGCAGGCAACGAAATTTGAATTCGTCATTAACCTCAAGGCGGCCAAACAAATCGGTCTGACAATTCCAGGCCGCGTGCTCGAGCGGGCGGATAAAGTGATCAAGTAAGCGCGACCAGATCGATCTCGATCAGCGCTCCTCGCGGAAGCTCGGCGACGGCGACCGTCGAGCGGGCGGGCTTGGAGGCGGCGAAATATTTCGCGTAAACTTCGTTCATCGCCGGAAAATCCGCCATATTTTTTAAAAACACGGTCGCTTTGACGACGCGGTCCATCGACGAGCCCGCCGCTTCGAGAACCGCTTTGAGATTTTCCAGCACCTGGCGCGTCTGCTCGGCGATCCCGCCTTCGACGAAGTTGCCGGTTTGCGGATCGATCGGGATCTGGCCGGCGGTGAAGACAAGGCCGTCGATCTTTATCGCCTGCTCGTAAGGGCCGATCGCCTTCGGCGCCGCATCGGTCTTGATCGGTTGTCGCTGCATCTCTTCCTCCTGAGCAACTTTTACGCCCAGAACGTACCTTAGAGTGCGTCATGTGGCAAATGAGGACGACGAACTGGAGTATTGGAGTACTGGAGTCATGGAGTCCTGGCTTTCGATCAACACTCCAATACTCCATCGCTCCAACGCTCCATTTCCTTATCCTGCTATGCTAGTCTTTGGGTGTCCATGACGCTGCTGACCGCGCACAAGATTCTGATCTCGACGGCCGTGGTCTTCTTTTTCGGCTTCGGGCTATGGGAGATGCGAAATTATCTCGACGCGGCCGACTCCTGGGCGGCGTTCCGCGGCGCTCTTTACCTTCTCGTCTCCGTCGGCTTCTTGATTTACCTTGCGACGTTGAAGAAATGGATAAAGTAATCCGGCCTGTGAAACGAATGAGTCGCGCTTCGACAAGCTCAGCACGAACGAAAGTTCACGTAAATTCGTGAACCGTTCATCCTGAGCTAGTCGAAGGATGAGCAAAATTAAAGTAAGATGACCGTAGGGCCGCCTTTTTACGTCGCCGTCAGCGACGAGGAGATCCGGCGCGAGCGGCGCAAGGCGCGCGAGCTGCGCTCCAGCCAATGGTGGAAGCGGCGGTGCGCGGCCGGCGGTTGCCATTACTGCGGCAACAAATTTCCGCCGCGCGCGCTGACGATGGACCACATCGTGCCGATCATCCGCGGCGGCAAGAGCAGCAAGGGCAACGTCGTGGCGGTCTGCAAGGAATGCAACAACAGGAAAAAGCACAGCCTGGTATGGGAAAAGGATGAAAGCTGAAAAATGAAAGCTGAAACAGGTCAGAAAGAGCTGAAGAGATTCCTGAACGGGCGGGTGGTGGTGAAGGTCGGCGACATAACGAAAGAGGACGTGGATGCGATCGTCAACGCGGCGAACGGCTCGCTCATGGGCGGCGGTGGAGTCGATGGAGCGATTCACCGCGCCGGCGGCCTGGCCATTAAAGAACAATGCGGAGAGATCCGCCGAACACGGTTTCCCGATGGCTTGCCCACGGGACAGGCGGTTCTGACGACCGCGGGGAAAATGACGGCGCGGCACGTGATTCACACGGTCGGTCCGGTTTATGGCGGCGGCGGAAAGGAGAAGGCGGCGCTGCTCGCGGCCTGCTATCGCAACTCTCTCGCCCTGGCCGCGAAAGAGGGGATAGGCACGATCGCCTTTCCCGCAATCTCCACGGGAATTTATGGCTATCCGTTTCAGGAAGCCGCCCAGGTTTCCTCCCGAACGATAGAAGAGTCTCTCAAAAATTATTCTTCGCTTCGGGAAGTGCGGTTGGTTTTTTTCAGCCGTGGCGACGCAGAAATATTTTTATCGAGCCAGGTCTTTACGTCTTAGAGAAGAAGAAGATGATGGTTTAGACCCATTCTCTATGATACTATGATTCCATGGAGTCTTCAGATGCTTTTAAGCTTAATAAAGAGGCATACTCGGTAACGCCCCTTTCCGCGCCCTCAGACGACAGGATACACTGGTTATCCATGTCGCCGTATGAACGCTTGCTGGCTGTCGAAATGCTGCGCCGGCTCAATTATGGCGAACGTCAATCTACCGCCCGACTTCAAAGAGTTCTTGAAATTACTCAACGCGAGGCAGGTTGAGTACCTGCTCATCGGCGGATACGCGGTCTCTTATCACGGATACCCGCGCGCCACGGGCGACATGGACATTTGGATCGCCACTCACTTAGAAAACACGAATAGAATCGTCGCGGTGTTGAAGGAGTTCGGCTTCGGCCAGGCCGACCTCACGACTGAAATTTTTCAGCAGAAAGATAAGATCATTCGTATGGGAGTGCCGCCCGTGCGTATTGAAATTGCAACCGGCATATCCGGGGTCGAGTTCGGCGAATGCTATGGGTCGCGCGTGGTTGACGTGCTGGACGGGATCGAGGTCCATATCATCGACCTGCCGCACCTTAAAATCAATAAAAAGGCCGCTGGGAGGCACAAAGACCTCGACGACCTGGAGAATCTCCCGTAGAAAGTTTCCCGATCAGCCGGCTGACTTTATCGACTCTTTGCATCCCGGCTCAGTTTTTACTTCCCGGACAAGCTCTTGATGAATCCCGAGTCTTCCAGTTCTTTGATGAACCGCGTGTCGATGTAATCCTTCACGTTCGCCTGGGAGGCCTTGGGATTGGTCGCGGCCAGGTCCTGCAAGATCAACTGATAGCCCTCGACCGGTGGATAGGGCGCGTCGGGAATATAGCGCGTGTGCCACTGCCAGGTTTCTTCCTGCGCCTTGCGGTCCTCCAGGCGCGAATATTTCTGCGAGATCTTGATCGCTTCTTCTTTGCGCGTTTTGTAAAAATGAATCGCTTCCACGTACGCCCGCATGTACCGGCGCACGGTGTCGGGACGCTCGCGGATGAGCCGCGTCGAAGTGTAGACGCCGTTTTGCGGAAACGGGATCTGCAGCGCGGCCATATCGACCACGGTGGGAAATCCCAGCTTCTCCGCCATCGCTTTGCCCGGCTCGGTCACGACGGTGAAATTGACGATTCCTTTTTGCAGCGCGATCATGCGATCGAGCGAGCCGCCGATCACGCGCATCGTCACGTCCTTCTGCGGGTCCAGGCCCAATCTTTTCAATCCGACGCGGAGCGCGAACTCGGCGGTCGTGCCGGCGATGTGGTTGCCGCCGATCTTGCCTTTCAATTCCTCGGGCTTTTTGATGCTCGGCTGGGCGACGAGATAATACGGCAAGACGTTGACGTTGCCCGCGATCGCGACCACGTCGCCTCCCGCGAGCCGCGCGCTGGTCAAGCCGGGCCCTCCGCCCTCGCCGATCGGAATCTCGCCGGCGAGAATCGCCTGGATGCCGCGCACGCTGCCGGAAATGAAAATCACGGTCGCGTCGAGGCCGTGCTTCTCGAACAGGCGCGCGTCTTTGGCGACCCAGATGATCGACGAAGAGCCGGGCGAGACGGAGATGTAAGAGCTGTTGATTTTTTCCGCGGCGGCGGCCAAGCACGGCACAAGAAGCAAGACAAGTCCGAAGCCGAGCGCCCAGCCGAAAACTGGACGCGGCGCGATCCCGACGGATTTGTTTTTGCGCATAGATCCTCCTTGCCGGGCGGAGATGTTAGCACTTCGACCGGCCGGAGAAAACAAAAACTTCGCGATTTGACAGCCGGCGGCCGCGCGTCTATCTTGATTTTTCCGACGCCGCCGTTATGAAAAGAGAAGTGCAGCTGCTCATGTTCGACCTGGACGGGACGCTGGCCGATACCGGACGGGATCTGGCGAATTCGGTAAACCACGTCCGGTCCACGCTCGGCCTGGAGCCGCTCGACGAAGCGGTCGTTTACGGTCGTGTCGGGCACGGGGCCGAACATTTGCTGCGCCGCTCGCTGCCGGGTGAATATGCGGATCGGTTCGCGGAAATTCTTAATCGATTTTTGAAACATTACGAGGAACACCTGCTCGACACGACCGTGCTTTATCCGCACGTGAATGAAATCCTCGACGAGTTCGCCGGGAAGAAAAAGGTCGTGGTCACGAACAAGCTCCACTACCTTTCGGTCGCGATCTTAAGGGGCCTGAAGATCGACGCGCATTTCGACGCCGTCATCGGCGGCGACAGCGGGTGGAACAAGAAGCCCGATCCGAGCTGCCTGAACCATATCCTGGGCGAGTTCAAAGTCGCGCCCGAGAAGGCGGTGATCGTCGGCGACGGCCGCACCGACATCGAGGCCGGCAAAGCCGCCGGCATTCATACCTGCGGCGTTACCTATGGATTGTGCGGCAAAGAGGAGCTGATTGCGGCGCAGCCGGATTTTCTGATCGATGATTTGCGCGAATTGACGGATCATATTTCTTGACGCGGCAAGGGCGGCTCTTGCCCAAGGAGGATGTATGGCGACGATTCCGGAAAAATATCGCGATCTCTTGAACAAGCAAACGTTCGCGCATCTCGGAACCCTGATGCCGGACGGCAGCCCGCAGGTCACGCCCGTCTGGGTCGACTATGACGGCAAGCACATCCGCGTGAACACCGCCAAGGGGCGCGTGAAGGACAAAAATATGCGCCGCAATAAAAAAGTAGCGCTCTCCATCACCGACCCCGAGAATCCCTATCGGCATCTCGCGGTGCGCGGCGAAGTGGAAGAAATAACCGAGCAGGGCGCCGACGCGCACATCGACTCGCTGGCGAAAAAATATCTCGGCAAGGACAAATATCCCTTTCGCCAGCCGGGCGAGGTCCGGGTGATCTACAAGATCCGGCCGGAAAAAGTCGCGACGATGGGCTAGTTTTTCGCTTCGCGAGGAATCGTTCGACTCAGCTCACGACAGGTCTCAAATCTTGGTTCGACCCTTCGATCAAACTCAGGGTCCTGAGCAGGTCGAAGGACAAAGCTCACCACCCTGAGGGAACTCGAAGGGCACATCTCAGATCTCAGGTTGGGCGCCGGCGATTTCTTGCGCTCGCAGGCAAAACTCGTTATCGTTGGCGGCATGACGGAAGAAGATTTCTTCAAGAAGGTCGGAATCTACTCCCGCTATCTCATGCAGTTTATCAACGAGGGGGACATTCCGAAGGTCCTCGACGCGATCAAGGACTTGGAAAAATTCCGCCAGCAGGCGGAGACGGAAAAGATAGAATAGCCTTTTGAGCAGCCGCTCGCGTCCCTGGCCGGCTATACTTCCTTCCGAGCGCCACGCCATTTTTTTATCGCCGTTCTGACACAGGTTTCTATTGCCTTTGCCGCCGGGCACAGAAAAGTAGCGCCTCGGCGTCTGGACTCCGCGTCGAAATCATTATATGTACCGGGAGCCCTAATCTTACGGCCCGCGTGAAAATTTTTTGAAGGAGAGCGTGAATGACAACTGTGAAAATTTGCACTGCGATCGTTCTTTCTCTGGCGCTATCGGCTTTTTGGCACAGCCCCGGCTGGACGCAAAGGCTGAGCGTCGGATACAGCGCCCTCAGCGGCGATCACTTGCCGGCCTGGGTCGCCAAAGAAACGGGAATTTTTCAGAAGAACGGCCTGGACGTGCAGTTGGTTTTCTTTACCGGCGGCACGACCGCGGTGATGGCGCTCGTCTCCGCGGACACGCCGTTCAGCCAGGCCGCAGGGTCGGGTGTCGTCAATAGCGTTCTCGCCGGCTCCGACGCTGTCATTATAGGGGGAGGGGTCACGTCCCTGAATTACTATTTGATGTCGAAGCCCGAGATTAAGACCGCCGAGCAGTTGAAGGGCGGCACCGTGGCGATCAGCCGCTTCGGCTCTTCATCGGACTTCATCGCGCGCTACGCGTTGCAGAAGATCGGTCTGACTCCCGGCAAGGACGTCAACCTCGTCCAGGTCGGCAGCACGACCCAGCGAGTGGACGCGACGATGACGGGCCGGGTTCAGGCCACGGTTGTCAATCCTCCCGCCAGCTTCATCGCGGCCAAGCGCGGGATGAACACCTTGGCGGATCTCCCGAAGCTCGGTCTGGTCTACCAGCACACCGGGGCG
The DNA here is from genome assembly GCA_036504975.1 of Candidatus Binatia bacterium. Lineage (NCBI taxonomy): Bacteria > Candidatus Binatota > Binatia (SeqCode) > Binatia bacterium. The sequence continues at coordinate 45,933 of DASXUF010000146.1, forward strand.
GTCTCCACGAGAAAATATATCCGTGAGAATCCCGACGTCGTCCGGCGCTACGTGAGGTCTCAGGTCGAGGCCGTGCACCGAATCTATACCGACAAAGCGACTTCGTTAAAGGTCCTGGCGAAGTATTTCGGCGGCAACGTGGAGCAGGACATCCTGGAGAAGACGTGGGAGAATCTCCTCAGCGAGCCGGTGTTGCCCAGGAAGCAGTATCCTTCCATCGAAGGCATAAAGACTATCTTGGCGACCGAAGCAAAAGGAAAACCGGCGAAGCCCGAGGACTTCGTCGATCTGACATTCATTCAAGAGCTGGACAAGAGCGGTTTCATCGACGGGCTGTACAAGAGGAAGTAAGCGCGCGGCCCTGGGTTTTTACCGGACTTCTTCAGGGGAGATTGGATGTCAAGGCGAAGATGTGAACTTCAGTCGGGATTACACGCAACATTGAACTTCCGATGGTTTTGGATTAAAAGACGTTTAAATGAAGGTTACCGTCATCAGCTCAGATCCAAAGATCATGGGGGGAACTCCTGTTTTCCAGGGGACGCGCGTGCCCGTTCAGACGCTTATCGATTACCTGGAGGCCGGCGAGTCGATCTCCGATTTCCTTGAGGGATTCCCCACCGTCACCAAGAAGCAGGTCCTGGCTTTGTTAGAAGAAGCAAAGGAGAAACTGCTTGCCGACCTTCAGAATCCTCCTGGATGAATGCATCGATCGGCGCCTGTCAAAACAAATTCCCGGCCATCAGGTCAAAACGACACCGGAAATGGGTTGGGCCGGTTTCGATAACGGTGAATTACTCGCCAAGGCGAAAAAAGATTTCGATATTTTCATTACCGTTGACCGCAATCTGACCTTCAGCAAAATCTTCCTCAGTTCGACATTGCCGTTCTGGTTCTGCGCGTCCACACAAACCGTTTGCAGGATTTGATCCCTCTGGCGCCGAAGATTCTCGCCGCTCTCGATAGGCTGGAAAAAGGCAAAGCCGTTTTCATCGATGCCTAACCGTCACGTTTAGATTTATAGCCGCTATGCAAAGGTAATCCGGTTGCCGATGCGATAAGGCCGATCAGGCGATGCGCCTGAGATAAACGAACGACGCCGCCGTTGCGCAGAGGATAAGAGCGGCCAGAATGAACGCACAGGTGACATCCGAAAACTGAGGTGCGCAGGAAATGATCAGCGCCTTCACGGCCGTAGAAAGCATAAGGGAATATGCCGAAAATACGTTGGCGCGATACCAGATGTCGGGGCGGGACAGCGTCTTGCGGGTGCGGAAGCCGTAGATTCGGTTCGGCGGGACGAGCCTCAACGCCAGCGGAATACTGACGAGGAAGATCACGCAGCAGAAGACGAGCAGAATCGTTCGTTGGGCCACGCCGCTTTACTTTTCCAGCTGCACGTCGAGGTCGGTGCCGCCCTTGGAGTTTGGACTAAATCGGACGCGATAGTTGACGAGCTTGCCGCAGCGATCCAGGGTCCAACGCTCGACGGCCGGCGTCGATTCAACAACTTCCGTCTTCACGATCTTCCGTTGCGCGCAGGTCCTATCCCTTGGCCCGTCCATGATGAGCACCATCTGCGCGACGTCCTGCCGCAACTGCGGCGGCTCGGCCGCGCTGCTCGAAAGGGCAAAAATGCCGGTCGACAAGAGGGCTGCTAACGTTGCGGCGAGCGTCCGCTTTTTAGCGTTTATACAGCCGGTCGAAAAATTTTTCATCGTCCAATTTTTTAACGAAGCTCATATCGACGAAATCTTCAGGCCGCGCGTTTTTTACCTTGGAATTTTTCGTTCCAAGCTCGTCCAGAATCGTCTGAATGCCGGGTAGCGTCGGATAAGGTTTTTCCGGCACAACCTTCAGACTGACTTCGCGATAGGTCTCCTCCAGCGCCTCTCGGTCCGTGGTCTGAAGATATTTGCTCAAAATCTTGATGCTCGGCTCTTTTTGCGTCTTGTAGAAATGAATCCCCTCGACCGCGGATTTCATCACCGCCATGACGACGTCCGGTTGCGATTTGACATAGGCTCTTGAAGTCACCAGCGCCGTAAGCTGATAGGGGATGTTGAGCTGGGCCATGTCGATCAGCACATTGTAGCCTTGTTTGCGCGCGGTCAACGTGAAGGGCGGCGTGATGATCGTTGCCTGCACGGCTTTTGATTGCAACCCCGCCACGCGCGCGGTCTGAGCGCCGATTTGCAGCAGCGTGGCGTCCTTTTCGGGATTCAGGCCGACTCTGGCCAACGCCATACGCACGCTGAGGTCGGTGGCGCTGCCGAAGCGGCTGATGGCGATTTTTCCTCCCTTGAGCTGCTCGACGGTTTTTATTTCCGGGAGGGACACGAGGCTGTAGGGAAAGGTATTGAGAAAACTCGCAATCATCACCACGTCCACTCCAGCGAGGCTGGCGGCGACGGAAGCCGAGCCGTCCGCCTGGGTCATCGGCACGTCCCCTCCGACCATGGCTTGAATTCCGAGCGAGCCGCCGGCCACGAAGATAAGCGATACCTCGAGGCCGTTCTTGCGGAAGAGTCCCGCTTGCTGGGCGATGATGACGACGGCTTGATAAGGACTGGTGGCGGTGTAGGAGAGATTGAGTTTCTTCGTCTGCGCGTTGGCCGGCGGAACCGGCAACAGAAAAAATAATAGAGAAACCGTAAAGCCGAGCGCGCGCTTTATTTTCATGCGCTCTCCTTCCCCTCCAACTCGTACGCGAGCGCCGACTGGATCGCGGCGGTGATGTTTCCCGCCATCGGATTGCGCATCTCTTCGCCGATGTGCGCCATGGCGCCGAGCGTGCGGCCGATGATCGCGAATGCTTTGGACATGGCCCACGGCAGTCCCAGGTCCGAAGCGACGGCGGCGATCGCGCCGGTGACGTTGACCGGGAGGCGCCGCCCGCGCAGCGCCTCCGCGGCGCGCGCGATGCGCTGCAGCAACTCGCAGTAGCGGCCGTAAACTTCCGTCTCCCGCGCGATCTGAAACAGCCGCTCGGCGCGCGGATCGCCTTCCGCGTGCGTGCGGTGGCCGATGCCGGGAATGCGCTGCTTTCTTTCTTCGTGGCGCTTCGCGACGGCGGCGGCAATCGCGTCGAGATCGGCGCCGGCATCGATTTTCCGCGGCAGCGCTTCCTGGAGCATGCGCGCGCACCACTCGGACGAGCCGAGATGGACGCTGCCCGCCCCGAGAATGGCGGTGGCCACGGCCGCCTGAATCGCCTCCGGCGCCGTGTGATAGGTGAGCCGCGCCGCGACGATGCTCGAAACCATTCCGTGCTCGACGAGAATCGTGAGCAACGCGTCGATCATCCGGGTTTGTCCGGCCGTCGGCATGCGGCCCGCGAGCATCAAGAAGGTCATTTGGCTGAAGGTAATTTTCCCGACGAGATCTTCGGTCAGGTCGTAGCCGCGCACGAGAATCCGGTGCAATTCGGCTTTGCCCAGGCCGGTGACGATTTTTCCCTGTTCGCTCATAGAAGCCCTCCTTCGCGCGCAGAGAGAAGCTCTTGTGGAGACATACGAGAAGGTGTTCTTGCTGTCAAGGTAGTTATCGCGGGACTATTGCAGGCGCACGTCCATTCAAGTTAGATTCGCGGCAGAGATTCGGGAGGCTATGCGCCATGGTTAAATTTGCTTCGAAGCTGATGTTCGGCCCCGAGAGCGCGGATTGGCAGGAACGGATCAACATGGAGCGCATGCGCCTCAGGCGCATGGAGCGCGCGCGCAAGATCATGCGCAAGAACGGTCTCGCCGCGCTGCTCGAAGCCAACACGCAGAACGTCCGCTATCTCACCGCGCTGCGCGGCTTCGCCTACCCGATGGTGCGCTACGTGCTTTTTTTCGCCGAGCACGATCCGGTGATGTACGAGCACAACGGCTACTACCATCAGATGCCGGACCAGGCGCCGTGGATCAAAGAGTGGCGGCCGGCGCGCTCGTGGCTGACCGGCGCGCCCGGCGTGGAAGCCAGCCAGGACGAAGCGAAGCAGTTCGCCGCCGACATCAAGGGCGAGCTGGAGAAGCGCGGCTTGCTCGGGGAGAAGCTCGGCCTGGGTGGCTTCGACGGCACCGCGCGGGAAGCTTTGATGAGCGCAGGGATCAAAAACATCGTCGATACCCGCCCGACGATGCTCGAAGCACGAGCGATCAAAAACGAAGACGAGATCAGTTGCCTCAAAATGATCGCCGCGATGGTGGACGGCGTGTGGTTCCGCGTCTGGGAAAACTTGAAGCCCGGGATGAAAGATTCGGACCTCGCCACGATCGGTTCCGCGGCGGGCTACGAGTTCGGCATGGAGAGCGCGGTCCCCGGCGGCTGGCGCACCGGGCCGACGACGTTCGACCGGGGATTCCATCAGTCGAGCCGCGTGATCCAAGTCGGCGATCTGGTGTACGGCTCATACTGCGGCGCGACCTACATGGGCTACGGGAGCTGCACCTATCGAACATTCATCGTCGGCCGAGAGCCGAACGATATAGAAAAGGACTGGTACAAGCGGCTGCGCGACCGGATCGACGCGATCATCGGCGAGATCAAACCCGGCAAGACGACGGCCGATGCCGCGAAGCACTTCCCGCCGGCCACGTCCTGGGGATATAAAGAAGAAGTCGAAGTCCTGGCGAGCGAGATCGGCCACGGCATCGGCCTCGGCACCAGCACGGGTTACGATATGCCGATCATCAACCGGCTGTGGTCGTTCAACCATCCGCAGGTTTTCGAAGAGGGAATGACGATCGCGGTGGAGTCGCGCGAAGGCGAGACGCGCGTCGGCGGGGTCAGACTGGAAAACATGCTGGTCGTTACCAAGGACGGCGCCGAGATCATGGACCGATTTCCGAGAGACGAGATTCTGGTGGCGCCAAGATGACGATAATTTTGATTTTTGAATGATGAATTTTGAATTGAAGAAGAAATCCCTTTTAATTCAAAACTCAAAATTAAAAATTCAACATTCTCCGAAGGAGGAATTATGTCTCAATTGCGTTGTCTGACGATCACGGCGAAAGAGCCGATTCGACTGGCCGATTTTTACCGCGAGGTCTTCGAGCTGAAAACGGTCGCGGAGAGCGAAGCATTGGTTCGCCTGTCGGACGGCGTCATGACGCTGGCCCTGGTGAAGGAGCAAGATGAGAGCGCGCGGGGGTTGCATGCGAGCGGCTTCGAGGTGCAGGACCTCGACGGCATAGCGGAGAAGGCGCAAAAAAGCGGCAAGGGCTCCGGCCCGTACAGCGAAGGGCAGGTGGCGGACCCCGACGGCAACCTCGTCGATCTCTCGCGACGGAGCTTCGGCGCATCGCAGGAGAGAACGCCGTTTCCGATCCGCCATCTCGCGCTCTACACCGCCGATCCGAAGAAGCTGTCCGATTTTTATGGCGGTATTTTTCAGATGAAGGAGGTCGCCTACTCCGACCGCTCCTCGATCTTCGTCTCAGACGGATATTTCAACGTCGCTTTGCTGTATCAGCGCGCGGGCGAGGAAAAAAACGGCCTCAACCATTTCGGCTTTCACGTCCAGGACCTCGAGGAGATGCGCGACCGGGCGGAGCGGGCCGGAGTCCGGCGCGGCGCCAAGCGACCGGACCGGATCCCGTTCGCGGAGTACCGATTACATGACCCCGAGGGAAACGGAATCGATATCTCGGTGAAGGGCTGGAAAACATGAACCAACCTGTGGCGAAAGTTTCATGCTTCGACAAGGTCAGCATGAACGGAAGAGGGAAAGAGCTGTGAATAATTGCTCCGTTCGCCCTGAGCCTTGTCGAAGGGCGGTGTTCGTAACGCTCCTTTCTCTATTTCTGAATCTTTATTCCACCGCCGATGCTGCGGACAAGATCGTCGCCGATTTCGGCGGGGTGTCGGGATTCCAGAGCGCCTCGTGGGTCGCCAAGGATCTCAAGCTGTTCGAAAAATACGGCCTCAACGTGGATCTGGTGATGATCACGGGCGGCGCGCGCTCGGTGGCGGCGCTCCTCGGCGGCAGCACACAGTTCGCCACCGGCTCGGGCACGGCGCCGCTCCAGGCTTACGCGCGCGGCTCCGACGTGGTCATCCTCGCCGCTTCCTACAACAAGTTTCCTTACTCGTTCGTGGTGAAGCCGGACATCCGTTCGCCGAAAGATTTGCGCGGGAAAAAAATCGGTATTCTCAACTTCGGCGGCTCCAACGACATCGCCCTGCAGCTCGCACTCAAGGAGTGGGGGCTCAAGCAGCAGGAGGTGAACGTGATGATAGGTGGAGACGCGCCGACGCGGCTTCTGTCACTGACGGTAGGATCGCTCGATGCAACGATTCTCTCGCCGCCGCATCTTACGATGGCCGTAAAGTCGGGCTATCGGGTCCTCGCCGATATGGGGGAGATGAGGGCCAATTTTTCTCAGTCTACGCTTTACGTCCGGCGCGGCTATCTGCGCGACAACCGCGACATCGTGAAGCGCTTCGTCAAGGCCTATTCCGAGGCGGTTCGAGTCATCAAGACGGATCGCGAGCGGATTCTCAAGATCTTCGCCCGCAGGATGCGGGTCGAGGATCAGGACATTCTCAACGACACCTACAGCTATTTCGGTCCGCGTTTTTCTTTCCCGCCGCGCGTGGACCTGCAGGGAATCAAAGACACGTTGGATTTTTACGCCGCGACCAGTCCCGAGATGCGAGGCCGCAAGCCGGAGGAGTTCGTCGATCACTCGATTCTCGACGAGCTCGAGAAGGAAGGGTTCTTCAAGGCGCTGGGATCGTGAGGTTACTTTTTTAATTCTTCGCCGGCCTTTTTCGCGAAGCTCCAGTCGGCCACGTCGGAGACGGCGACCGGCGCCGCGCTCTTGCGGGTCTCCTGGACCAGCCGGATCACGTTCTTCATCGTTTCATCCGGCGCAATCCCCGTCCGGCTGTATAATCCGGCCAAGTCGCGATAAATGCCGTCTCGAACCTCCGCGTCTTTGATGCCCCAGCTTTTTTCCATCAGTGATAGGACGTCGCTTTTACGAGTGCGAATGTAATCGATGCTCTTGCTCATTGCCTTTATCATCCTGACGATCTCCGGGCCTCTCTCTTTCATCTGGTCCGTATGCGCCGCCAGCCCGCCGAGAGGAATCTGCATCACGTCGTTGAAGGTCACGAGCTCATGGAAGCCCCTCTTCAGCCCGATCTTGTTGAACGGCGGTGTCAACATCGCGGCATGTATCGAGCCGCTCTCCAGTGCCTGGTAGCGGCTCGAGCTGCCGCCTATCTGCATATAGGTCACATCTTTTTCCGGATTCATGCCGTACTTTCTCAGGATCGTCACCACCTCGCTGTGGGGCGTGCCGCCGAAGCTGCTGATCCCGACGATCTTGCCCTTGAGGTCCTCGATTCTTTTGATGCTTGGACTCGTGACCAGGACGTGATCCGAGCCGTCCATGACCGACATGACGATGCGGACCGGCAGGCCCGCGAGCGCGGCGCCCACGAAATTGGAAAAGGTCCCGCCGTAATCGACGTTTTTGCTGAGCACGCCGTTGACCACGACCTGGTTCTGCATGATGACGACGAGGGCGTTCAGCCCCTCGCCTTTGAAAAAGCCTTTTTCCTCGGCAATGACAAACGGAAGGGAGTTGCTGCCGGTGCGCGTGGTCAGCCCGACGGTTATCCTGCGCTCTTGTGCCGGAAGGACGACTGGAAACGCCGCGGCGAGCGCGAGCGCCAGCGAAAAGTGGTTGAGAAGAATACGGGCCGCCTTCATCGCTCGACAAGATCCATGAGAACGCCGTCGGGGTCCGCAAGGGAGCGCGCGCCGATCATGCAGCTATCGATCTCGCGCTGGGTGACGGGACCGAACCTTCCCAGATCGATTTTCTTCGGCCGAGACTCGGGATGGGATCGACTCAACTCTTCCAGATCTTCTTCGGCTTGTTTTAAGCCCTCCACCTTGAAGCCGATGTGGTCCAGGCCTTCGGTCATCGAGCGGTAGGAGTTATTCTCGGTCGGGATGATGACGATCGACACCTTGCCGTCGCTCAGGCAGAGCTGGCCCTTCGAGGTGAGCCTCAGGGTTGAACCCTTCTCGGAGCCGCTCTCCACCGGCCGCAGCTCGAAGACATCCTGATAGAAGTCCGCCAACAGCGGCGGCCTGCCCGCGCGGATCGCCACGTGATGCAAGCGGCGCGGCTGCTCCCAGCCTTGTTCCAGATAGCCTTCCCTCACCTTAGCGACGCCTTGCTGGGAGACATCGATGTGCGTGCCGGCCGGGTCCTGAATCCTGAGAACGGAGAAGGGCACGTGCTCCAGGCTGGTCGCGACTCTCAGCTCGGGATATTTTTTTCGCAGCCTTTCCAACACGGTTTCGCTCGACTGAACTTCGAAGCCGTAATGGTCGAGGCCGGAGCGGATGCCCGCGTGGCGCTGCAACAGGGCGAGGCCGATGACGCCGTCGCTGATATGCCCCCGGCTGGGATTATAATTTCCCTTTTCGTCGGTCATCCCCGTCGTGATCTGCTTCATGCCGAAGATGGTTTTATAAAAATCGGCGGTCTTGTCGTAATTCTCGGTGTAAATTGCAACGTGGCGGATTCGTGCAAATGACATAAGCGTCTCCTCTCTGGGTCCGGCCTAACACCCGGCGCGGCTCGTTGTCAACGTTGACTCATGTAATAAACCGTGGGAGATTTACGACGGGGAAGCTTTCATGCGCATCAACGCTCTCGCGGACATCACCGTCATCGAATGCGCCACCTTCGTCACCGGGCCCTACGCGACGGCGCTGCTCGCCGATCTCGGCGCGCGCGTGATCAAGATCGAAGCGCCGCCCGACGGCGATCCTTACCGCTACTTCGCGGCGGACCCGTTTTTCAGCCCGAACTTCGCGCATCTCAACCGCAACAAAGAAAGCCTCGCCCTCGATCTCAAGAGCGAGAGGGGAAAAGAGCTTTGCGTCGATCTCATCAAGAATGCCGACGTGTTCGTGGAAAATTTCCGCCCGGGCGCCGCCGAGCGCCTGGGGCTGGGCTACGATGCGCTCCGGTCCGCCAACCGCCGGCTGGTTTATTGCTCTATCTCCGCGTTTGGCCAGACCGGGCCCTACGCGGACAAGCCGGGCTTCGACACTCTGGGCCAGGCGATGAGCGGGCTGATGAGCCTGCTCACCGACAGGGAACGGCCCGAAGTCATGGGCATCGCGCTGTCGGATTACACGACCGGACTTTCGGCGGGCTACGGCATTTTGGGCGCGCTGCTCGCGCGCCACGCGACCGGGCACGGCTCGAAGGTCGAGACGTCTTTATTGCAGGCGACGCTGGCGTTTATCGGCGAGACGGCCGCGGGTTATTTGCGCAACGGACAGGTTCCCGACCGGCTCCAGCGGGTGAAGAACGCGCACGCGTTCGCCTTCGTCGCCAAGGACGGATTGCCGCTGGTCGTCCACTGCTCGGTGCCGGAAAAATTTTGGCAGGCCTTTCTCCAAGCGGTGGAGCGAACGGACCTGGCGGCCGATCCTCGATTTCAAACCCGGGAAGCGCGAAAAGATAATTACTCGAAGCTCGAAGCGGAGTTGAAGCCGGTATTCGCCGGACGAACGCGGGCCGAGTGGCTCGAAAGGCTCGAGCGGAGCGATGTCCCCGCGGCGCCGCTTTACAACATGGCCGAGGTCTTGAGCGATCCTCAAGTGGAACATCTCGGCTTGATCGAGGAGGTCGAGCATGCCAAAGCGGGGAAGTTGAAGTTCGTCGGACCGGCGGTGAGCTACGCGAAACTTTCCACGGAAAGCGCCAAGCCGCCGCCGCTCCTCGGCGAGCAGACGGCGCTGATTCTCGCCGAGCTGGGCTGCGGCGCGGAAGAGGTGCGCGGCATGGAAGAACAAGGAATCGTCAAAACGACCGGACCCGATAGGTAAACGAGCCGGAGTCAAAAGAAGGGAGGGCACGATGGCAGCGAAATCGGAGCGCATCCTTTATATAGGCACCGCGGAGGGATTGTTTCAGGCGACGCCGGAAAACGGCGGCTACCAGTCCCGTCCGTCGGGCTTGCAAGGCAAGGGGGCATTGAGAGCGCCGGTCGTGATCGACTGGCACGACTCGCGGCGCATGTACGCCGCCACCAGCCGCGGCGGCATGTTCCGCAGCGAAGACCGCGGCGCGACCTGGCGCGAGATCAACGAAGGGATCGTCTACAAAGAAGCGTGGTCGCTGGCGCAGCATCCGGCGACCGGAGAATTGGTCCTCGGCACGGGGCCGTCGTCGATCTTCAAGAGCAACGACGGCGGCGATAGCTGGATCGACTGCGAGCAGTTGAGAAGTCTGCCCGAGACCGAAGACTGGACGTTTCCCCAGCCGCCGCACGTCAGCCACGTCAAGGATCTGGCTTTGTGCGGGAGTGATCCGTTGCTTATCTTCGGCGCAATCGAAGAGGGTTGGATCGTTCGCAGCAAAGACGGCGGGAAGACGTGGAAAAATATCAAGGAGGGGACGGAGTTCGACTCCCACTCGGTCGCCGTGATGCCCGACGCTCCGAACGTCGTGGTCGCCACTTCGGGCAAGTCCTTTTATAAAAGCGTCGACGGCGGCGACCGCTTCGTAAAATGCGCGGCGGGCCTGGATCGCCGTTACATGGCCCAGGCGGCTTTCCATCCGTCGAAACCGCGAGTGTTCCTTACCGCGGCGGCGGCGGTTCCGCCGCCGTTCTGGCGCCGGCCGGAAGGCGCGGACGCGGCTTTTTATCGCAGCGACGATCAAGGGGAGTCGTGGAAAAGACTTTCCGGCGGCTTGCCGGAGCATTTTAAAGCGGCATCACGCGCGGTCGCCGGCGATCCGGAAGACCCGAACGGATTTTTTTTCGGCATGACCGATGGCAGCGTGTGGATGACCGAAGACGCGGGCGAATCGTTTCGCCGGCTTCTCGCCGGCATGCCGCAGATCATGAGCATCCGCGTCGCGTATCGGTGATGCACTACTCGATCGATACGTGCATGGAGAGACTCCGTTCGTCCTTCGACAAAGCTCAGGACGAACGGCTGGTCCTAGCCACCACCCGTTGGTGGTGAGCTTGTCGAACCATGAACGAGGTTGTCAAAAAGTCCAACGTCGAGTTCGGCTTGCTGCTGCACACGCGCCATTTGGTGCGCGGCGATCACGGCGCGGCGGCTGTGGACGAATTCTGGCAAACCGCGCGTGCGGCCGAAGCGGCGGGTTTCGATCATCTCTGGGTCGGCGACAGCCCGAGAATATCGCTCCTGGACCGGGCGCACGCCGATTGCCTCACGATCATGGCCGCGCTGGCGGCGCAGACGAGAAAGATAAGAATCGGCGCCGTGCCGCTGATCGCCGCGCTCAGGAATCCCGTTCTGCTCGCGCACCAGCTCGCGACGCTCGACGTCGTCTCCGCGGGCCGGATTCTTTTCGGCGTCAGCGTCGCGCCGCAATACAAGCACGCGGAATTCGAATTTGAAGCTTGCGGCGTGCCGTTCAAGCAGCGAGCGGGCCGTCTGGAAGAATCGATTCGAGTCATGCGCCGTCTGTGGACGGAGGAAAGCTTTTCCTTCGCGGGCAAGTACTATCGTTTTCCGGAGATCGGCATCCAACCCAAGCCGATTCAGAGGCCGATACCCATTTTCATCGCCGCCGGCGACAATGAAAACGCGCTCAAGCGCGTCGCGCGGCTGGGAGACGGCTGGTTCACCGTCGCGCAGACCCTGGATAAGTACGCCGCGCGGCGGAAGAAGATCGCCGCGTTCGCGCGCGAGGCCGGGCGCGAGGTGAAAAGCATTCCGTCCGCGTTGTTCGCTACTTTTCATCTCCAGCCGGACGCAGAGGAAGCCGAGAAGGAAGGATGGACTCTGGCGGAGAGCTACTACCGGCAGCCGCGCTCGGCGCTTCCTCACTTGAGTCCGTTTTTCGATACTCCGGAGGCGTGCGCGCGCAAGCTGCAGGACTACGTGGACGAGGACTTGACCTCGGTCGTGGCGCGTTTCGTCTCGCCGGATGTTGCAGGACAGACGAGATTGTTGTTAAACGAAGTGAGACC
>DASXUF010000147.1 GCA_036504975.1 Candidatus Binatia bacterium
TCGACCATCGGCAGGAAATCCTCCGCCTCGGCGAAGAAGGCGTAGTGGGGAAACTCAGCGTCCCAGCCCGTCCAGCCGCCTTTTTGTTGCGACAGCCCGATGATGACGCCGGCGACGCGGACTTCGGCAAATCCCTCGACATTATGCGCCAGCTCGCCTCCCATGACTCGAGTGAAAAAGCGCTTCGACTGCTCGAGATCGCGGCAGGGAAGGCTTGCATGGCTGAAACCGGAGAATCGAGGCTGCTTTGTCGGCGAAACTCTGTCTTCCGTTGCACGAGTCGCCGTGCTTTCCATAACCGTCCCTCCTTCTTTCACCTGGCGCTGAATCCCCAGAACGAAATGTACTTACAGCGCCCGGACACAGAGCTCCTGGCGCGTGACTTTGCCGGGAACACGTCCAGGCAAGCGCCGGCTTCGACGACCACCTTCCCGTTCACCACGACTGCCTTGATCCCCGGCGGATGGCGCCTTCTCATTCGCATCCACCTTCTCCGGCAGCCGCCCGCTCGCCAGGTCGTCGATCTTGTCGGGATCGAAAACCGTGATGTCTGCAGGGAGACCGGTTTTGAGATAACCGCGGTTCAGCCGGAGCTTTTCCGCCGGCAGGCCGGTGATTTTCCTCACCGCCTCTTCCGTGAAGGCAACGAGGTGGCGAAGTAACCGCCCAGCTGCACTGCCTGTAACTCAACTCCTCCACGATCGCAATACTTATCACGTTTTCGCAATTGCGAAAACGTGGCAAATGTCAGGTCTCCTCAAATCTTATCCTAAAATTTCTCAGAGAGCTTTGCTACGCCTGGATTCCGCTAAAAGCGCACGGGAATGACGGACTGTGCGGCGCCCAATCGAGTTGAATGAGGCCGCTACCAGCACACAAGATTAAAATCCAAAAATTCCCGAACCGCCGTGAAATCGTCGGCATCGCGCGTGATGAGGCAGGCGCCGATTCGGCGCGCGGTGAGCGCGATCAGGACGTCGAAATGAATCTCTCTGGTTTTGTGAATATCGAATCCTCTGGCGGCCACAAGCCGGTTGACGATGCGTCCCGACTGAATCCACTCTCTCTCATTGGGAGCGATGAGGCGGAGGTTTTTCGCTAAGTCGTCGACAAACCTTTTCATCTCCCTCGATCGAGCGCCCCTCGACAATTCCGCCAAAACGACGGCGCTCAAACGAACGACAAACTTAAGATCCGGGATCTCCTGTTTAAAACGACCGGATCTCAGATTGTCTGATATAGACCGACGTGTCAAAAATGGCGAGATTAGCTGTGGTCGAAGTCACCGGGCTTCGCCTTGCCGCTGTACCGTTTGATGAGCTTGCGATGCTTCTCGGTCTCCACGACCGCTTCGAGAGACATTTCAATCGTCTGGGTTCTGCTCTTCGCTCCCAAAACTTTTTGGGCTCGTTTCACCAGACGGTCATCGAGCCTTAAAGAGGTCAATGCCTTTGCCATGGGCTCTCCTGTTTTTGTAAGTATATACACATTACCAATAATGTAATACTGCGTCAAATGGAGAAAGCCCGGGCCGATGATTCCTACTACAGTGCCGGGACACAGAGTTCCTGGCGCGTGACTTTGCCGGGAAACACATGTCCTCGCTTCGCTCCGAATCTCAAATGGCAAATCTCAAATCTCAAATAAAATCCCCCGGACCCGATCAGCCGCTTCGCGCCGAATCCATTCGACTGCGCTCAGGACAGGTCTCAAATGGCAAATCTCAAATCTCAGGTAGGAACAACGTGCTCGTGATCGTGTTTCGTGCTCGTATGTTATCGCTAGCAAACTCCTCAGTACATATTCGCGCCGCCGTCGACGTTGATCGTTTGCCCGGTGATGAAGTCGCTGTCGTCGGAGGCGAGAAAGATCACGGTGCCGACGAGATCGGCCGGTTTCTGGTCGCGCTGAAAGGATCGGCGTTTCCTGCGGTCTGCGAGTTGTTCGGGTGTCAGCACGCCTTCCTGCTGGGGTCCGGAGATCGTGAGGCCCGGCGTGATCGCGTTGACGCAAATATTATCGCCGCCCAATTCGCGCGCGAGCGCGCGCGTGAAGCCGATCACGCCTGCCTTCGAAGTGACGTAGTGAAGAAAAAACGGCGTGCCGCCGAGCGCCGTGCCGGACGAGATGTTGATGACCTTTCCTTTTTTCTGCTGCTTCATGGCGGGGTAGACCGCCTGGACGCAGAGGAACAAACCTTTCACGTTCACCGCCATCACGCGGTCCCATTCCTCTTCGTTGATTTCGGAGAAAGGTTTTTTCTTGATCGCCGAGTAGAGCGCGGCGTTGTTGACGAGCACGTCGATACGGCCGTACTTCCTGAGCGCCGCCTCGGCCATCGCGCGGGTCTTCTCCGCCGAGGTCACATCGACCGCCACGGCTAAGGCCTCGCCACCCTGCTGCTGGATCTCGCCCGCGACTTTTTTCGCCTCCGCTTCCTGAATGTCGGCGACGATCACCTTCGCGCCTTCCTTCGCCAAGCCGAGGCAATAGGCCCGGCCTATGCCGACTCCGCCGCCGGTGACGATCGCGACTTTATTTGTCAGGCGCATCTTTCTTCTCCAATGGATGTCGCTAGAGTAGTGTCTCACATTTACGTTGACGTTCCGTTCGTGGTGAGCTTTGTCGAACCATGAACGGAACCCGGTGAAATATCTCGCCCTTCGACGCGCTCAGGGCGAACGGACTCTGTAAAGCCATTTTAGAAACACTACGCTAGCGCGCTTTATTTAAGAACCTCCTTGAGCCTGGCGACCAACGGAGGATCGAGTTTAAAGATGTCTCTTACGTTCCGTTCCAGTCCTGCGCCGTCATCAGGATTGATATCGAGCTTGGCTTTTTTGGCCTCAGCCAAGAACTCGGCGTCCTTCAGGGTGTCCGTAAAAGCCTTGCGCAGGAGTTCCACTCGCTCTTTCGGCGTACCCGGAGGCAGCAGATAGGGACGGGTTGAAGGTCCATTCACCCGAGCGACCACTTGGATGAGTTTTCGGGCCTCGTCAGTCTTGGCAAGATCAAGCGCCACAGGAACTTTGGGCAACTCGGGATGTGCTTTGACGGTCGCCTGAGCGACGATGACCAATTCTCCCGACTCCAGCTCCTGGCGCCAAGTTGCCTTGAACGACTCCCAGGCGTTACAAAGCCCCTGGACCTCCCCGCTGTTGAAAGCAAGTCGAATGGGACCGGTGCCTTTGTAGCCAGAGACAACCTGGATGGGGAGGCCCACAGTATAGGCGAGGACTTTGGGAAGGTCATCGGTGCCGCCGCCTGGAGTGACGCCTCCGAATTTGAGCGTTGTTTTTGACGCTATCCACTTTTCAACGCTTGTAATGCCGGTCGCTTTCGATATGCCGATCATGAAATTGTCCTGGGCGGGAACTCCTATGTATTCAAATTTCGCGGCGTCAAACTCTATGCCCGGTTTTCCGAGCAACTGCTGTAGAAAGAGCCCGCCGAGGACATGGCCAATAGTCAGGCCATCGGGTTTGGCTACCTTGTAAACGTGATTAGCCGCTATCAGGCTGCCGGCCCCGTCCATGTTCTCGACGGCGATGACCGGATTGCCGGGAATATGCCTCCCCATGTGCCGTGCGATAAGGCGAGAATAGGTGTCGTATCCGCCGCCCGGCGCGAGGCCGACGACGAGGCGGATGGTTTTGCCTTTGAAAGGCGTTTCTTGAGCTTCGGCAACCGGTGTCCATACATTAAAAAAGAGACAAGCGCCGATAATGGCCAGCAGGGAAGAGAACCTTCTCGTGTCCATATCCACCCCTTTCCGTCTCTCGTTATATATCCAGCCCGTAAAACCGCTTTGGATTTTCGTAGAGGATCATGCGCTTTTCGGCGTCGCTCAAATCCTCGCGCGCGAGAAATTCCGGGATGTCGCGCTTGAACATGTCGGGCAGCCGCTCGTGCGGGTAGTCGGACGGCCACATTACGCAGCGCGGGTTAAACTGCCGCAGCACCTGGACAAGCGCGCGCTCTTCGACCTCGCACGTCGTCCATACCTGGCCCGAGCGGATATAATCGCTCGGCTTCTTTTTCAGCGCCGGGGCGCCGGCGCGATGGGGCTTTTCGTACTCCTCGTCCATCCGGTCCATCATGTAGGGCAGCCAGCCCGAGCCCGCTTCGAGAAACGCCACGCGCAGTTTCGGAAAGCGCTCGAACACGCCTTCGTAAAGTATGTGCGTGAACTGGATCAGAATCGCGAACGGGTGCTCGAGCGTATGGACCTGAATGAACTTGTCGAAGAAATCGAAACCCATGCCGCGACTCGGCGCGCCGTGCACGGCGAGCGGCATGTCCAACCGCTCCGCCTCACGGTAGATCGGATCGAAGTCGCGATGGCCGTAGCCTTTGTGCAGCACGGTTACCGCCGGCAGCAAACCGGCGACGAGCCCGATCTCTTTCGCGCGCTTGAGCTCTTTCGCCGCTTCCTCTGGCATCTGCACCGGCAGCAGCGCGACCGCTTTGAGCCGCGGGCTCCGGCGTGTATATCTCTCCGCCACCCAGTTATTATACGCGCGGGCGACGGCGCACGCCCAATTCGGATCTTGAATCAACCCGAGGGCGAGACCGCCCGTCGGATAGAGCACGCTCAGCCGGACGCCAAGCTCGTCGAGAAACTCGAGCCAGCGCGGCGCCGGCACGTCGGTTTCTTTTCCCGCGGCGGAAAAGCCGCGGTGCCAGCCGTCGAGCGAAGGGAAGAAGCCGTAAGTTTCGTTCCGCCGCATGTCGCGGTATCGGCCTTCGAGAAACTC
>DASXUF010000148.1 GCA_036504975.1 Candidatus Binatia bacterium
TCGACCATCGGCAGGAAATCCTCCGCCTCGGCGAAGAAGGCGTAGTGGGGAAACTCAGCGTCCCAGCCCGTCCAGCCGCCTTTTTGTTGCGACAGCCCGATGATGACGCCGGCGACGCGGACTTCGGCAAATCCCTCGACACCATGCGCCAGCTCGCCTCCCATGACTCGAGTGAAAAAGCGCTTCGACTGCTCGAGATCGCGGCACGGAAGGCTCATGTGGCTAAAGCCCGTAAAGCGCGGCCCCCGGCCCTCCGTCCGGGTGTTCTCGCCGGTCCACTCGTAATTGAGCCCGGCAAAGTCGATCGCTCGCCCTCCCTGCTTGGGACCCACCGGCAGCGAGGCGACCCCCTCGTAGCCCTTCTCACAGTAAATCTCAAAGAGGTTCCCCGACGGATCGCGGAAATAGAGGAGCGCCCTCTTGTGGTCGCGCGTCCAGGGATGGGTGGGGACACCGCAGCTTTCCAGCCACTCCTTCATCGGCCAATAATCCTTCCCGTCGATAAAGAAGGCGTAATGAGGATATTCGGCATCCCGTCCCGTCCAGCCCGCGGGCTGCTCCGAAAGACCGACGATCACGCCGGCAATCCTGACCTCGGCGAATCCGGGGATATCGTGAAAGAGCTCTGCGCCAAGCACCTCAGTGAAAAAGCGCTTCGACGCGGCCAGATCGCGGCAGGGAAGGCTCGAATGGCTGAAACCAGAGAATCGAGGCTGCCTTGTGGGCAAAACTCTGTCTTTCGTTGCAGAAGTTGCTGTGCTTTCCATAACTGTCCCTCCTTCTTGCATTCGTGCTCGACATATCGCCGCACGAGTAAATTTTTTCAATCACCTAGCAGGCTGCTGAAAAATGCCGTTCATCCTTCGACCCTTCGGCCTGGCTCAGGACAGGCAAAGCTCAGGACGAACGGAGGAGGGATTGAAATCACAGGAGAATTTCCGTTCGTGCTGAGGCTCTCGAAGCACGAGTGCCTTTTTTCAGCAACCTGCTAGCGTTGAATGGCTAGCTCCTTCCGCGCCTTTTCCACGAACGTGTAATCCACCACCCGGGCGACCGTCACCGGCTTGCTCACGCGAGCGTTCTCTCTTGCGAGATCGATGAGGGCCTGGATGCCCTCCGGCTCCACCGAGGCATCCCTGGTCAAGCCCCGGCGGAGATGGCGGAAAATCTCTCCCGCAAGCTTCCGGTCGCCGATCTTGAGCCTCTTCATCACGAGGTCGAGAATCTCATCGCGGTGTTTCTCTTCCCACGTAAACATCAGTCCGCGAAGCGTCGCCCGCACCATCTTCAAGACCTCGTCGGGATGTTCCCGGATCTTTCTTTCGGATGTGCCAAATCCGGTCTGGGGGAATCGCATGATATCGCCGAAGAAGACCAGCTCGGAGTATCCCTTCTCGAACGCATAAATGTTGAAAGGAATACCCAGAATCGTGGCATCGGCGACGCCCGATTCGAGCGCCGCGAGGCGGCTCCCGTCCCCACCGCCCATCGGCATGATCGAGACGTCCCGGTCGGCGTCCAAGCCGAAATGCTTCATCGCGAGCCTGGCGAGCAACGTGGCGCTTCCCCCCGGCGAGCTGCCGGCAACTCTTTTACCCTTGAGGTCCCCCCCTCCTTTGATTTCCTTTTTGGCCATCAAAAAAGACAGGGGTCGATCCGCCGTGAAGATCAGAACTTTGAGCGGTCGCCCTTGGACCGCAGCTCCAATGACCCCCGTGACCGCTCCGTTGTAGTCGACGTCGCCGGTGAGCACAGCCGTGCTGGCGAGCGTGGCGGACATGACGATAAGCTCCAGGTCGATGCCTTCGTCCTTGTAGAAGCCTTTCTGCACGGCCGCATAGAAAGGAAGAAAGACGATGCTGGTGGTGGAGATCCCCATGCGGATTTTCTTGGCGCCCGGCTGCGCTTGGGTCGTCGAAGAAATCGAAAGCAGGAAAGCCGCCAGGGCGGCCAATAAGCATGCGGAGCGCGTTTTCATAATGCCGGTCAGCGAATCCCCAGGGCGGCCTGCGCTTCTCTGAGCGGCCCGAAGTCGACCACGTCCGAGGGCGCGGCCTGGCGGCCCCCCGCCTGCGCGGACGACATCTCGATGATGTTTTGTATGCCTTTGACCGAAACCGAGCCGTCGGAGCTGAAGGACTGGATCGACAGGTCGTACGTAGCCTCGGCCACCGCCTTTTCCATCTTGAGCAATTTCTGAATCAGCGCTACGGTCTCGGCGCGATGATTTTTCATGAACACGAGCCCGCGCACGATCGCCGTCGCTACCGAGACCACCTCGCGGCGTGAATCTTTGATCCTGCCCGTGGTCGTGGCCAGGCCGGCCAAGGGGAGGTCCATGTAGTCGCCGGCGTAGGCCAGGACGTTGAAGCCCCACGCCTTGGCTTGGGTCGGAGCCGGGGGCGCGGCCATCGTCGCTTGAACGGTCCCCGATTTGAGCGCGGCCATGCGCACCGGCGTGTCGCCCATGGCCATGATCGTGACCTCCTCCGGAGCAACCCCGAAGTTCACGAGGACTCTCTGAGTGACCAGATGATTCACGGTGCCGAGCGAGCCCACGGCGACGATCTTGCCTTTTAAGTCGGCCACGGCTCGAATCTCCGGCCGCGCGACCAGATAAAAGCTGGGCTTGGCCACCATCGCGAGCACGCCTCTCAAAGGCGCGCCCTGGATGGCTCTCCCGATGCTGGTGCCGAAGGCGGTGGTGTAGTCGATGCTGCCGCCCAAAATGCCGGGCAGCGCAACGGTGGATCGGACCTGGACGAGCTCAGGCGCGATTCCGGCTTCGCGAAAGTAGCCTTTCGCCTCGGCCAATAGCGGCGGAAAATTGTTGAAGTCGCGGGCGACGTAGCCGATAACGACCTTCTTCTCCTGCGCGGCGGCAGGGCTCGCACCTTCGATTCCTGGGAGGACGGGGGAAGCAATCGTGGCGAGAGGCAACCAGCTCCAGCGGAGCAGGCCGAGAAGCGTCTTGAGGATTTTCTCAACGTCGGTTGCCGCCACGGCGAAGACCCGGTCGGGGGTACCAAGCTAGAGGGCCGGGACGCAGAGCTCCTGGCGCGTGACTTTGCCTGGAAACACGTCGAGGCAAGCGCCGGCTTCGACGACCACCTTGCCGTTCACCACGACCGCCTCGATCCCCGGCGGATGGCGCCGCACCTCGTTCGCGTCCACCTTCTCCGGCAGCCGCCCGCTCGCCAGGTCGTCGATCTTGTCCGGGTCGAAAACCGTTATGTCCGCCGGCAGCCCGGTTTTTAGATAACCGAGGTTGAGCCTGAGCTTTTCCGCCGGCAACGCGGTGATCTTCCTGACCGCCTCTTCCAGGCTGAAGAGCTTCTTCTCGCGCATCCAATAGCCGAGAATCCGCGCCGGAGAGCCGTGCCAGAAAAAGCGGTCGAGGTGGGCGCCGGCGTCGGTGCCGATCAGGCCCTGCGGGCTCTTGATCATTTCGGCGAGCCGGTCCATGTGCGCGTTCGCCCAGCCATAGAAGAGCAAGCGCGAGCCCAGATCGTCTTTCAGCCACGTGTCGAAGAAAGCATCTACCGGCGCCTTGCCCGTCGCGTGCGCGATCTCCTCCACGCTCTTTCCTTCTAGTGACTTCAAGTTTTCTTTCTGCACCCGCTCGAACACGATCCGATCCCAACCGAGCCACTCGGGAAACTCCGGCTTCCCCGCGCCGTCGATTCTTTCTTGCTCCAGCCTGGCGCGGAGATCTCCGTTTTGCAGCTTTTGGCGCAGCTCTCCCGCGGGCTCTTTGATCGCGTCCCACGCCGGCAGGCCTTCGAAGATGAAGCAATCGGCGATGCCGAAGCGCCTGATATGTTGATAAGGAATAACGACGCCGTTGATGTCCTTGCCGCGCTTTTTCGCCTCCTCCATGAAGGCGATCGATCTCGCCGCGTCGTCTTTTTCTCCCGGACGGATGCGGAACTCGTTGCCGATCATGTTGGAGCTGACCTTCTCCACCAGCGCCGGGAAGCCGCTCGCGGGCTTCAGCAGATTCTGAAAACCGTTGAATTGAAAGCAGCCGCCGTATTCCGCGGCGACATTGGCGAGACCTACCATCTCCTCCTCGGTCGCGAACGTGCTCGGAGTGCCGGCGTGAACCGCCGGCCCGCCGCGCGGGCTCGAAGAAAAACCGACGGCGCCGGCCTCGAGCGCCTCGCGCACCATCCGCTTCATCGCGTCCAGCTCTTCCGCGTTGGCCTCGCGTTGATAAGCGGCCTCCCCCATCACCGCGAGCCTCACCGGCGAATGCGGTACCAGGGCGGCGACGTTGATGCCAACCCGCCCCTTGAGATAGCCGAGATACTCCGGGAACGTCTTCCACTGCCAGTCCCTCTCGTCGACATATTTGTCGAGCACGCGGCGGAGATAGGCGACGAGGACCTTCAGCGGCTCGCTCCCGGCCGGCACGGGCGCGCACGAGGCGCCGCAGTCGCCGATCACGACCGTCGTCACGCCGAAGTTGACCACGGGGTTTCCATGCGGGTAGAGGACGAGAAAAAGATCCATGTGCGTGTGCGGGTCGATGAACCCCGGCGCGACGCCCTTGCCCCTGGCGTCGATCTCCTTCTTTCCAGGCGCGAGATTTTTTCCGATCGCGGCAATCTTCCCGTCTTCGACCGCCACGTCGGCCTCGAACCCCGCGCGCCCCGTTCCGTCGACCACAAGCCCGTTACGAACAACCAGATCGAACACCATAGGATTGCTCTCCTCTCGGAAGCACTTCGTCCTTCGACTAAGCTCAGGACGAACGGGAATGTAGCTCACGCCGTTCGTGGTGAGCCCTGTCGAACCATGAACGGGTTACATGACCGATCCGTGCAAACTACAGCTGCGTCATACCACAAAGACCGGCGCCTGCAATAGCGCTGAGGGATGAGTGGGGAAACCAGTCCTGAGCCCATGAGTGCTGAGTGGGCTGAGTCATTCCGGGCAACCCCCTCTCTGTCTCCCCCTTAGCAAGGGGGAGATTTACGAAATTTAGTGGGAGTCTGGATTCCACTTCGAGAAGCTCAGAGTGGCGAGCCCGGTCGAGCCACCGCTAAAAGCACGCGGGAATGACGGACTGCCGCTAGCTTTTCTTCTGAGATTTACGGATCTCCAACAGCGCTTCCAATTCCGGCAGCAGCATCAGGTCCTTCGTACGGCCGGCGACCTTCTTGGCTTTGATCAACCCCTCGAGTGTTAAAACCTTGCATCCTAAACCGAAAACTTCCATCTCTTCAGAAACTGGCAGCAACTTTTCATAGCTACCCAATCCTGTAACCTCACCCAGGATATCTACGTCGCCAAGGTCTGTCGTGAGAGTGAAGTTCAAACCTGATAGGAGAGCGCGCTTTCGTCCAACTGAAATGGAAGGTCCCTTGGCGCGCCGCGAAGCGCTGGGTTGAAAGGGGCTAGAGCAAGCGCGAGCTTTTTGAGATTTTCTTTTTCTCTGGAGTAGCAGACATCCAAGTCGCCGGTCACGTAGGCCGAACCGTGAAGAACCGCCGCCGCCCCGCCGATGATGACAAACTCGACACCGTGATCGTCAAGCGTTTTGAGCAGCTTCTCAACGTTGCTTGCCAGCACGGTGCCTCTGCCCCGCTTTTCTCAACTCCTCAAGGGCCTCCGCCGCCTCACAGTTCCGCTTGAGACGCTCGGTTGGCGTCCACGACAGGCGCTCATAGAGGAGGGTCAGGTCGATGCCGTGCTCCTGAGCTTTTTTCAAGGCGGGCGTCAATTTTTCGCTTCGCGCCACGAGCGGATTCTAGCACTACACAGGTGGAATCGACATAGGTAAGCGGTTGCCCGCTGTCCCTGTCACACCACCGTGCGTACGGGTCCGTACACGGCGGTTCGGCAGATTGAGCTATCCACGAGCCGCCAACGTCGGAAGACCGAGCGAGCTAAAGTAAGCATTGGGCAAAGCCATGTTGAGGGCCGGGCTGTTAGCGAGTCGCCACGGGCCGTGAGCGCTTCCAGCAGTCTGTGCCGCCAGATTCTTGCCCACGCCTCGTTTTCGCAACTCAGCAAATCGCGTCCTGCCCTGCTTCCACTGCTTCCAGGCCGTAGCACGCAGTCTGTGCCGGACCCATTCGTCAAAGCCTTGGAGCATCGAGGGCGTCTGACAGAAACCAAAATATTCCTGCCAGCCTCGCAGGTAGACGGTGAGTTGTTTCACCATCTCCTCAAGGCTCACTCCCCTCGTGCGTCGCGTCAGCTCCCGGACCCGCTCCTTGAACCGCTTCACCGCTTGCGGCGCAATGCGCCGCTTTGGCTCCCGATTCGAGGTAAAGCTAAAGCCCAGAAACTTCCGCTCCCATGGCCGCCCCACTGCGCTCTTCTCGCTGTTGACCTTGAGCTTGAGCCTTGTCGTGATGAACTCAGTGATGCTCTCCATCACCCGCTGCCCCGCTCGTCGGCTGCGAACGTAAATGTTACAATCGTCCGCATATCTCACAAAGCGGTGGCCGCGCCTCTCAAGCTCCCGATCCAGCTCGTCGAGCACAATGTTCGACAGCAACGGCGACAAAGGTCCGCCTTGCGGCGTCCCCTCCTCCATCGGACTCACCAGCCCGTTCTCCATCACTCCGGCGGTCAAGTGAGCCCGGATGAGTTTCAGCACCCGCTTATCGGTGATTCGCTTAGCCATCTCTCCCATCAACTTGTCGTGGTTGACTCGATCGAAGAATTTCTCCAGATCGATGTCCACCACCCAGCGGTAGCCTTCGGCGATATACTGCTGCGCCTGTGCTACCGCTTGATGCGCAGAGCGGTTAGGGCGAAACCCATAGCTGTGCTCGGAAAACGTCGGGTCCCATTTGCGTTGCAAAACCTGCATCGCCGCTTGCTGGATGAAGCGATCCAGCACAGTTGGAATACCAAGCTTTCGTATCCCGCCTTCCGGCTTCGCGATTTCTACCCGCTTGGCCGGCTGCGGCTTATAGGTCCCACTAAGCAGATGCTCCCGAATCGCTGGCCAGTTCCCTTTGAGGTAGCCCGCTAGCTCATCCACTGTCATCCCATCCACTCCCGGACTCCCTCTGTTGGCTTTGACTCGCCTTAGTGCCTGCTTCAAATTTCCTCGCTCGATCACCTCCTCCATCAGTTGCTCACGGATAGCCGGGCTTTCGGCCTTGCGCTCCGCCATGGGCGATTCGGTCCCTTCATCGACAGCCATCGAAGCTTCACTTCTACTCTCTTATGAAAATGAATTCACGCCGCCATCGGCAATTTCTCCAACGTGACTTGGTAACCGAGTCTTTGCAGCCGGTTGAGGCAGCGTTTTGTTACTGCCTGACGGTCACGTTCATCAAAGTAGTTAACACCGAGGTCGGAATAAACTTGTTTGCGAGTTAGCAGATGATAAGCGATCACCA
>DASXUF010000149.1 GCA_036504975.1 Candidatus Binatia bacterium
ATATTCCTGGTGATCGCTGAGCGGCCTGACCCATTCGCAGTGCGTCATGAGCCCGGTCGCGCCGGCGCCGGGCACGCCGCCCTGGTGCACGCTGACTCTCACGCCGGTCGGGATGTGAATGCGCCGGCGCGGCGCATTGAATTGCGGCTCTTCGCCCCATTCGCGAAATCCTAACCGAACGGCGTCGATCGCCTCCGCCATGGTGACGATGCCTTTAACTTCGTTCGGATTTATCAGTAGCGGTTCAATCATGAATCATCTCACGTCGCGCAAGGCTAGTTGCGCGGCGGATAAAAGAGAGATTCTTCGCTGCGCTCAGAATGACATTCAAAAGAGATCTGTCATCCTGAATCCTTCGTCTACGCTCAGGATAAACTCCGTGAAGGATCTCTCCGAGAATCATCTTTCGGATTTGATCTTAGTCTCGAATGTCCTGCAGCAGCCAGTCCGTCGGGATCTCTTTCCCCAATCCCTTCGTTTTCGCCAGCTCGTACGCCTTGCCGGCGACGGCGAAGAACTGCGCGCCCTGGACGTTGCCTCTCTCGGAATAAGTGATCTGCTTCGGCGATGTTCTTCCCTTCTTCTTCCCGCTCAACAGCTCGGCAAGTAGAATGGCGCGATCTTCGGCGACGGCGCCGTGGCCTCGTTTGCCGGCTTGTTTCATCTGGAACCCGTTCCCTCGTTCGGGCATCGCCGCGTACGTCAGATATTCATCGGCAAGACCGAATTCCGGCAGTCCCCAGGGCGCCGGCGCGTTGCCGAGCCTCAACGACACGTCGATTCGGCGGAGCGTTTCCTCATCGGGCGTGCCGCCGATGCAGGTGATATGCGTCCCCTCCTCCAGGCAGTCGCCGACGATGATCGGAACCGCCGAGTCGGTGCAGCCCGCG
The DNA here is from genome assembly GCA_036504975.1 of Candidatus Binatia bacterium. Taxonomy (NCBI): domain Bacteria; phylum Candidatus Binatota; class Binatia (SeqCode); species Binatia bacterium. The sequence continues at coordinate 891 of DASXUF010000149.1, forward strand.
ACGATGTCGGCGCCGTTGTAGACGGCGCGGGGATTATCGAGCGGCACGGCTTCGATGCCGTATTTCTCCGCCATTTCTTTCGCGTATTGTTCTCTGTGGGCTTTGGTCGGGCTAAAGACCTGAATCCTCTTGATCTTCCGCGCGAGAAGAAACGCCTCGACGTGCGAGCGCGCCATGCCGCCGGAGCCGATCATGCCGACGACGCGCGCGTCTTCGCGCGCCATGTATTTCGCGCCGATGCCGGAGTCCGCGCCGACGCGAACGTGCTGAAGATACCCGTCGTTGATCAAGGCAACCGGCTCGCCGTTCTCGATATTCACCAACAATATGAGACCGCAAAACTTACCCGGCCGGACGCAGTATTTTTCCTGCGTCCGCGCGCCCTCGTATTCCCGCTCGTAAATCACGTCGGACTTCATGCGGATGGCGAAGTAGCCGGATGACGATCCACCCTCCATCGTGCCCCACTGGTAGACTTTCCGGGGATCTTTCGTCGGAATCTGGATGTCGATGCGCGGCCGGCAGACCGCTTTGCTTCGCGCAACGTCGACGTAAGCCTCTTCCAGCGCGCGCATCGCGATCTCCATCGTGAGCACGCTCTTCACGTCGTCGTTGTTGAGGATGAGCGTCAAGATCCGCCTAGGGGCTCTTGCCCCAGAGCGAGGCGAAGAATCCTTCCTTGACCAGTTCCTGCACGAGGCCATTGTCGTAGAACTGCTCGGGCTTGGCCTGTTTCGCCCTGGGGTTTTTCTTGCCGATCTCGTCCAGCGTTACCTGGAACGCCGCCTGCTTCACCAGAGGAATTTTTTCCACGAAGTCGTAGGCGTATTGCAGGCTGCCGTCGAGCATGCCCGGATCGGTGACCTTCGAGTAGCGCGTGAAGATGGCTTTGGTCTCGTTCTTGCGCGTGTGCATGAAATGGACGGCCCTGCCGTAGGCGCGCAGCAGCGCTTTCGCCCGCGGCCTCTGCTCTTTCACGAATTTTCGCGTCGTGGTGAGACCGACGTGCATGAACGGAATATCTTCCTTGGCCAGGTTCGCCAGCATCTGAACTCCGGCTTGCTGCGCAACGTAGGCCATCGGATACGACATCGGCGCCGCGTAGATGGTTTTTTTCGACAGCGCGGCGGCGATCTCGGGCATGCCGCCGATCTGCACGATGGTGACGTCGCGGCCCGCTTCGAGCCCGTACTTCGCCAGCAGCATGCGGAGACCGAAATCGGTGGACGCGCCGAAGCGGGTTATGCCGACCGTCTTGCCCTTCAAATCTTCGATGCGCTTGATCTCCGGCGGCGCCATGACGTAAAAGGCGACCACGTTGATGATCGCTCCGATCGCCACCATGTCGCCGCCCTGGAGACCGACGTCCACGACGCCCTGGCTGTTCACGCTCGCGGCGGCCACTTCCCCGGCGAGCATCGCCTGCGCCATCGCGGAGGAGCTGGGGATATAGATCAAATCGGCGTCCAATCCTTCCTGCTTTAGAAAACCGCCGTCTTTCATCACCCAATAAGGCGAGTTGAGCGCGCTGACCGCAGACCAGCCGACGATGAGCTTTTGCGCCTCGGCAACCGTCGCAAACCCGAGCGCGAAGAAAAAGAACAGGACTCCGAGGACTCGGCGAGAGAAGATATGCTGGACCATTTTTCTCCTCCTATTTTTGCGGTTCCACGCGATAGAAGCCGAGAGCTTCCATAAGGGGCTGATCGGTCATGAGAAACAGGATCGCGGGCCGGCTGTGATTGTTCTCGTGCCGGTGATGATGCCAGAGGGGGACGACAAAGGAGTCGCCCTCCTCCCACTCATAGCGAGTGTCGCCGATCACCGTCGCGCCCTTGCCGCGGAACACATGGTAAATCGTCGAGCTGGTGTGACGATGGGCCAGGGTTTTCTCTCCGGGACGGAGCATTTGAATCCCGCACGTAAATGTCGGCAAGGTCGGCCCGCCGGTCAGCGGATTGGCGTAATTGAGCAATATCCCGTCGTAAGGATCGCCGGGCCTCTCGCCGACGCTCTTGAGAACTTTTTCGGTGTCCTCCCAGCGATAGACGTACGCCGGCGGCTGAATCGAGTGCGCCCGCACCCAGCTCGGGCGAATCGGACTCAACTCGCAGTACGATGTTCCCTCGGCGCGCGTGACCGGCTGGTGTGCTTCCTTGTACGGTTCGTGAAAATCGACCTGCAGCATGCGGACCAAAGGGGAATCCAGCACGTCGAGCCACGTGAGCGTCTCGCTCGATTCGTTGATGTGATCGTGCCAAGTCCAATTGGGCGTTGTGGCGAAGTCGCCTTCGCCAATCTCGAACGATTCGCCCTCGACGATGAGCCGCGCGCCCCTGCCCTTGGTGATGAAGCGAATCGCGCCCGCCATGTGGCGGTGCGCCCCGGCGTGCTCGCCGGGCTTGAGCATCTGGAGATTCAAGGTCAGCGTGTGCGTCGTGCCGCTTTTCAGCGACGGATGAGCCATCTGGATGACCCTGCGAAAGGAGGTTTCCAGCCCCACTTCGTCTCCCGCTCGCTGGATCATTTCATAGAGATCCTTTCCCTTCCACAGATGAGGCGCGAAGGTTGCGACCGGCTCGCGGCGGACTTCGCCCCCCTGCGCGAATTGCCAGTAGCCGCGGAAATTTTTCTTTCTCAGCTCTTCTTCGAAAGCTTTGAGGTCAGCCATAATCCACCTCACAGGTTGTAAAGCCTGGACGCGTTCCCGCCCATGAGCTTCGCCATGAGCGCCGGCGCGATTTCGTCCCGCCGGGTGATGCTCTTCACGGTATGGGGAAATTTGGAGTCAGAGTGATTGTAGTCCGAGGCGAAGACCAGGACGTCCTCGCCGACGTATCGCGCTACGAAGCCGATCGTGCTCTCGTCAGGCTCGAAGGAATAGTAAAGATTTCCGCCGCGCATGTATTCGCTCGGCGGCTTCTTGAGCCACGGCACCGTCGGCTGGAGATATTCATAGTGCTCGTCGAGCCGCTCCATCCAGTAAGGGATCCACCCGGCGCCGGCTTCCATGAACGCGACCTTGAGCCGGGAAAATTTCTCCAGCACGCCGCCGACGACGATGCAGAGGACCGCGATCATCTGCTCGAACGGATGCGTCATCGCGTGGGTGAAAAAAGGATGATCGAAGCGCTCGATGCCGGCGGCGGTCCCGTCGCCCGCGCCCACGTGAACGCAGACAGGAACGTTCAGCCGCTCCGCCTCTGCGAAGAAAGGCTCGAGGTCGGGATGGTCGAGATTTTTTCCCGAAGACGAATGGACCGGCGTGGCAACGGCGACGAAGCCGAGATCTTTGACGCAGCGGCTGAGCTCGTTGACGGCGGCGGGCGGGTCCTGGATGGGCACGAGAGCGACGCCTTTTAGCCTCCTTGAATTCGCCCTGCAATAATCGGCCAACCAGTTGTTGTAGACTTGAGCTATCGCCCCGGCGAGATCTTTGTCTTCGACGAACGGCAGACTCAAAAACGGAGAAGTGCCGAAGAGAACCGCCGTCTCGATGCCTTCGAGGTCCATGTCTTTCAAGCGCTGCGCCGGATCTTCCATTCCCGTCGTCGCTTCCGGACGGCGGTTTCGCGGCGCGCCGACGAAGCTGCAGCCCTTTCCCACGGGCTTGGGACAAAGCCTTCCCTCCATCATGATGAAGTCCACGCCGCGATTATCTTTTACCGCTCGCGGCGCCCGCGACTTGAAGGGCGCGGCGATGAGATCCCCCCAGGGAAGGTTTCTCTCTTGAACGTGACCGTCGGCGTCGATGATGCGCATGGCGCGGCTCTCCTGCGTTCAAACGCTATCACCGTGATTCCGAGGGTGTCAACCAGAAGACTAACTTGCTTCAAGGAAATCGAGATTCTTCGCTGCGCCCAGAATGACACCTTGGAGATCGCCCGTCCTACCCGTCGCTTCTGTGTCCGCATTCTCCTCTTCTGTCATCCTGAGCAACGCGAAGGATCTCTCCGAAAAGTTCGTCAACGCAAGTTGAACATCGCAGACTTAAGGATTACACGAAGGGCATGCCGATTTCGTGGATGGTGGTTGTTTTGTTCGCGGCGGCTCTGCATGCGAGCTGGAACGCAATCATCAAGGCCGGCTCGGACAAATTCAACGATACCGTTCTCATTTTGATCGGCGCCGCGGTTTTCCCGGGCCTTCTGTTGCCCTGGATTCCACTTCCTGCCGCAGCGAGCTGGCCCTATTTAATTGCATCCGTAATCATTCACTTCGCTTATTTCTCTCTCGTCGCCATGGCTTATCGAGTCGGCGACTTAAGTTACACTTATCCAATCATGCGCGGTGTCGCGCCGATGCTCACCGCTCTCACCGCATCCATCCTTATCGGTGAGGCGCTCACACCGGGCGGAAAACTCGGCGTGGCGCTCCTCTGTTTGGGCATCCTGACCCTGACTAGCGAGAGCTGGTGGTCTAAAAAATTCGGCTTCTTACCGACGGCGATCGCGTTAAGCAACGCGATCGTAATCTCGATGTACACGATCGTCGACGGTATTGGCCTTCGCCTGGCGGGTGATCCGGTGAGTTACATCTGCTGGCTGTTTTTCTTGCAGCCGGTGCCTTTCATTCCGCTTTTGGTTTTCAGACACCGCGAGCGTTTCATCACGCAACTGAAGAGTCGTTGGCCGGCGAGTCTCCTCGGCGGGCTTTGCACCTGTACGTCTTACGGACTTGCCATGTACGCCATGGCGTATATCCCCATCGCCCTCGTCGCCGCTCTTCGCGAAACGTCGGTGATCTTCGGAACCATCATTGCAGCAATATTTCTGAGAGAGAGGTTTGGCCCGATTCGTTACGTTGCGGCAGGACTGGTTACTGCAGGCGCAATGGTGATGAAAGTCTTGTGAAAAACGGATCGCCGTTAGATTGCGGCGAGATCGCTGGCGGTGTTACAGTGCGCTAATTCGGAACAACATGTAGCATGGGTTGGGTCATCACATACTTGTTCCATCTGATTTCTACATGGACCGGAGAGATAATTTTATCTGCTGTTTCTTTTGGGCGGCGCCAGCCACGCTGGAACCTTCACGCAGAGGGACCTGGAAACAAGCCTGCAATAGACTCATGGCTCAGTGTCTGGGTAGGTTTGATGTTCTGGTGCCTTGTAATAGTGTTGGTTGGTGTATTTTGGTAGTCACCGCTAGACCGGCATGCCCGTCATCGTCCCCTTCTACGCTTCCCTCCTCGCCCTGCTTTTTTTCTTTCTGAGCGAGCGCGTCATATGGACTCGACGGCAAGAGCAGATTCCGCTCGGAGATCGCCGCAACGTGCGATTGCAGCGCGCGATGCGTGTTCACGTTAATTTCGCGGAGTACGTTCCCCTGGCGGTGGATTGATCGCTTTTATCGAATTGCAGCAGGCCTCGGCGCTCGTCGTGCACGGTCTCGGTTTTTCGTTGCTCGTCGGCCGCATAGTGCACGCGTATGGCGTGAGTCAGGAAAAGGAAAACTACAAACTCCGGACGGTGGGTATGGGACTGACGTTCGGACCGATGCTGATTGCTGCGGTGACGCTTATCCGATCGGTTTTGTTAACGAGCTGACTGATCGAGTTTTCGTGCTTCGACATGCTCAGCACGAGCGGAAAAATTTCAAAGCCGTAAACGAATCCCCGTTCGCCCTGAGCCTCGTCGAAGAGAGAACGCAAGCCTCAGCTCGAAACCGTGATCGACTTGATCACGACCGGCTCGATGGGCACGTCCTGGTGCAGGCCCTTGCTGCCGGTCCTCGCTTTCTCGATTTTCTGCACGACTTCCGTGCCGTTGGTGACGCGGCCGAAAACCGCATAGCCGAAGCCGTCGGGGCTGTTGTTGCGGTGGTCGAGAAAATCGTTGTCGGCCGCGTTGATGAAAAACTGGCTGGTGGCGCTGTCCACGACGTTGGTCCTGGCCATTGCGAGCGTTCCCGTCAAGTTCTTCAACCCGTTTCCCGCCTCGTTCTTGATCGGAGCCTTGGCTTTTTTCTGTTTCATGTCCTTGTCGAACCCGCCGCCCTGAATCATAAAGCGGGGTATGACGCGGTGAAAGATGAGGCCGTCGTAAAAACCTTCTCGAACGTAGGCGAGAAAATTATCCGCGCTCACCGGCGCCTGGTCGACAAAAATCTCAGCCCACACGTCGCCGGCGCTCGTCGAGATGCAAACGACCGGGTTCTCCATCTGGTTGGCTTCCGCCATGGTGCCTCCTTACCTGTGATGGATTCATAGTTGCATTCTTTGGACCGGAACCCAAGCTTCCGCCCCTTTACTTTTCTTTGAACGGCGCCCGCTGCGCCTGTCTCATCTCTCCGACGAGATAGTGCTCGCCGCGGAGCGCGCGCTCGGCGTCGGCCTGGTCTTCCTCGCTCCAGCTTCCCAGGTTGTAGCCGAACCAGGGATTCTTCAGCTCGAGAGCGGGAAGGTTGAGCTCGCGCCAGATCGTCTGCGCCTTCTCCATGAACTCTCGTCGCGGAAGGGAGACCGGCGGATACTCCCACTTGCGCGTGGCATCGATCAGAATCGCGGAGCCGCGAAGCGTCGCCGCCTCTTCCCTGGAAGACGGCGGCGCCAGGGAAAAATCCAGCGCGGTGGAAACTTTGATGTCGCGGATGCGGATGTCGCGGTGCGGCTGCATGCGGTAGGACATCGCCCATTGCACGGCGTCGGCGTCGCGGGCGTCGATGTCCTCGTCCACCGCGATCAGGATCTTCGGCGCGGCGCGCGGCATGTCGGCGACGACGTCGAGCGCCGCCATCGGATCGAGACCGGCGGAGCGATCGACGCGGATCACTCCGACGCCGTGGCTGCCGGAGGAATCGGGCAGCGCGACTTCAAGAATCCCTTTCATCTTTTTGTCCACAGTTAGAATTTTGTAGATAAGTCCCTCCAGAGCGACGCCGCGGAGCACGCTCGACTCGCTCGGCGGAAATTGGCTCAAAAAAGCCTGGAAGACGGCGTCGCGCCGCCGCGTGATGCAGCTCACCGTCATGAACTTGTCCGGCGCCCGGTGCGCCATGTAGCCGGTGAATTCTCCGAACGGTCCTTCGGGCTCGACCTCGTCGGTGGAGATCACGCCCTCGATAACGATCTCGCTCCTCGCCGGGACCATAATGTCCACGGTCTTGCAGCGCGCGAGCTCGACCGGATCGCCCGCGATGGCGCCGGCGATCGGATACTCCGCTGCCGGCAAGCGTGACGTCGAGCAGTAGGAAAGATTCGGCGTGCAGCCGATCACGATCGCCGCTTCGAGCGGTTTTCCGAGCGCGCGCGCGTTGATCCAGTGGCGGCTGATATCCTGGTACGCGAACGCGAAGAGGCCGATGCGCGTCGGACTTTTAATCTGGCCTCGGTAGGTGCCGAAGTTGAACTCGCCGGTATCGGGATCTTTGGTGACCCAATGGCCGGAGCTGAAGAACGGCGCGCTGTCGAAGCCTGGCGTGGAGATCGGCACCGGCAGCATGCCGGCGCCGCCGGCCTCCTCCAGCGCGCGGCCTTCGTAAACGATTTCATGACACGGCGCGGAAGAATCGACAACCCGAGGCGGAATCGGATGGGTTTGGGCTTCGGCCCACTTGGCGGGAATCTCTTCGGGCGAGCCGACGCCCATACCCAACGCATAGACGGCGCGGCTCGGCGCCATCACCGCAAGGGCTACGGGAATATCGTAGACCTTCCCGCGTACATCGGCTACGTTCTCGAACAACCATCCCTTCCACTCGCGCTCCGCCAGACCGCGGAATTGCAGGCGCACGAGCGGATGCATCTCCGTGTCTTTGTCGATGCGCCGCTGGACGCGACGGAGGAATCCCTTGGAATGAAGAACGTCGAGCCATTCGTGCAAATCGCGATAGTACGCCACCGTCGATACCCCCGTTTGATAATTGAATCGACTATGGCTCTATACCGGTTACGTTTCAAGACGACATGATTGACAGCGCACGGATGAATAAGCGATAGAAGGGTCGTGGAGCTTGGCGCAAAAAACGGAGGGGCAACAACATGAAGACGATACTCCTATTCGTAGTTCTCGTGATTGCGCAGGCCGTCGCTTCCGTTGCCGCCGCCGAAGTGGTTACGATCGGAATCTCGACCGTGGGCCTTTACGAGCTGCCGACGGAGATCGCCAAGCGCAAAGGCTTCTATCAGGAAGAAGGCCTCGAAGCGCGCAAGGTCGTCATTCGGACGCCGCTCCACGTGGCTGCGCTGCTCGCCAGGGAGTTGGACTATTCCACCGTCACAGGAATTATCTCGAACGCCAGCATCCAGGGGCTGCCGCTCAAGTCGGTGATGGGATGGTTCGACAAACCGCTTCACATACTGATCGCCCGCCCGAACATAAAAAAGATCTCCGATCTCAAAGGGAAGAGAGTCGCCGTCAGCACTTTCGGCTCCGTCCCTCACGTTATGCTGCGTGAAGCGCTGTCCCATTCGGGAATGAACCCGGAAAAAGATATCACGGTGCTGGCTCTCGGCGGCTCCGGCGAGAGGCTGGCCGCGTTGGCCGCCGGCACGGTGGACGCGTCGCCTCTGGATGTCGCGTATATTCAAAGGACCGAGCAGCTCGGCCTTTCGAATCTCGTTTATCTCGGCGACGTCGTCAACCTGCGGCTCGGCGGCTTCGCGGTCCATACCGACAAGATCCAGAAGAATCCCGAGCAGATTTCGCGCGTGATCCGCGCCACTCTCAAAGGGGTGAGATTTTTGAAGAACAACAAGCCGGAGACCCTGGCGATCATGGGCGACTACTTGAAGATAAGCGGCGACTACGTCGAGAAGATCTATCAGTTCGCGATGAGATCGCTGAACGAGGACGGCCTGGTTTCGAAGAACAGCATGGACACCGAGATTCGATTGACGCGCGAGCAACTGAAGTTCAAAGAAGAGGTCTCCGAATCCAAAGTCGCCGAATGGAAATTCATCAAGGAGATTTTGGCGAAGCGCTGAGGCTTTCAAAGCCTGGAAAGCGAATCCTTTTATTGCGCTAACCGAACGCTGCGAAGAGAGATTCTTCGCTGCGCTCAGAATGACACCTACAAGATCCGTCATCCTGATGAACGAAGTGAAGAATCTCTCCGCAATGGGCAAGCTATATCAAAGCCTGGGCTTGTCTTGACAAGGCCGGCGCCTGATCCATATAAGCGAAGTGGGTAAAGCGAATATCTCCGGAGGTGTTTATGGCCGGTAACGCAAGGATCGAAGGCATACTAATTCCCATGCCGACGGCTTTCAAAGAGGACGGCGGCGTGGACGAAGGCGGCACCGACGCGCTGGTCGATTTTTATATCGGCGCCGGGGTGCAGGGTTTCTTCGCCCTGGGGACCCACGGCCAGGGAATGGTCATGGAGATCGACGAGCGAAAGAGAGTCGCCGAGCGGCTCGTGCGGCGCGTCGCCGGCAAAGTGCCGATCGTCTTGCACATCGGCACGGCGAATACTTACTCGTCGATCGACCTCGCGCGCCACGCCGTGAGTCTCGGCGTCGACGCCGTCGCCGTGGTGCCGCCGTATTATTACCCGCACAACGACTACGAAGTTTACGCCCACTACAAGGCGATCGCGCAGTCGGTGCCCGGAACGCCGATGTTCATCTACGACAATACCGAGACGACCCACGTCCATATCACGCCGCCGAAGGTGCTGAAGGTCATCGAAGCGATCGCGCCCAATCCGCTGGCGGGTATCAAAGTCTCGTTCCTGCCGTTCGATCAGCTGCTGGGCTATGCCTTCAAGCTCCCGCCCTCGGTCGGAATTTTTCCCGGCTCGATTTTTTCGCTGTTCGGCGCCTACTCGCTCGGCGTGCGCGGCGCGATCCACCCGCCGACGACTCCCTTTCCCGAGCCGTGCGTGAAAATGTTCTTGTCCTTGAAAGAAGGCAAGCTCGAAGAGGCGCGCAAGGCGCACGATCACCTGGCCCGGATCATGAACGTCGTCGGGCGCTATCTGCCCGAGCATGGGCGCGTCGTCTTCGGCGAGATCATGCGCATGCGCGGCCTGCCGGTCAAGCGCTTCCCGCGCTGGGAATGCGCCCCGTTCACCGCGAAGGAGCGCGAAGATCTTCGCAACGGGCTGATCGAAGCCGGCGTCTCTCTGCCTCTCCCCTAACCAGAGCGAACCATGGCATCCAACGGCAAACTTGATTGGGGCAAGAAGCTCAGCGCCAAAGAAGCGGCGGCTTATACCGACGCCATCATCAAAAAGATGTACGCCCGCTGGCAGAAGAAAATCTTTCAGGGCGCCTTCATGCGCGACCTCGCCGCCGGCAAGCTTCCGCTCAAGACGATCAAGCTCTTCTGGAAGCACTGGTACAGTTATCCGGTCGAGATCAACAACTTTCATCTCATCATCTACCAGCGCCACATGGGTTTCTTCGGCCGCCATCCTGAGTTGCTCGGACCCTATGTCGGCAAGATCAGCGATGAGCTGGTGAACCCGAAAATTCCCGGTCACATTCAGGTCTTGATCGAGCAGGGGAAAACCTTCGGCGTCAGCCGCGACGAGATGGTCAATTGCGAGGTCTTTGCCGAATGCCGCGCGCTGACGGAATATGCCCGCGGGCTCGTCTACGAGGGCGCGCTGATCGAGTGGTGGGCGCGCTCGCTGAACGAGGAGATGTTCGGCCACTGGTCGAGGGAGTGGCGCCAGGCGCTGCTGAAAAAATACAAGTTCAAAGACGCCGACCTGCACTACTTTCAGGTCCACGAAGAGGCCGACCTGGGAGAGCACGAGGAAGGGCTGATGGGCCACGGCCAGGTGGCGCGAATGATATTTCAGACGCTGCTGCAAGACGGACTCACGTGGACACGGCCCGGCTGGTCGCCGGAATATTGCTGCCTCACCAACGCCGATTACGTCGCACTCTTTCACGACGGCATCTATCGGCACGCGAAGGAAGAAGGCCATTTCTAACCCTCACCCCTTCCCTCTCCCAGCGGGAGAGGGCGAGGGAGAGGGAGACAGACGACGCTGTATAAACCGGAGAAGGCGCTATGGCTTTTAACGATCTGCGAGAATTCATCGACGCGGCGCGCGCGATCGGGGACCTCAAGGAGATTCACGGCGCCGACTGGGACCTCGAGATCGGCGCGCTGACGGAAATCTTCGCCGGCCGCGACGACCACCCCCTCCTCCTCTTCGACAAAATCCCCGGTTATCCCGCCTCGTATCGGGTGGCTTCGAATTTGATCAATCACCCGCGCCGGGTGGCGCTCGCCACGGGAATGTCGCCGGAGCTTTCAAAAACGGAGATGGTTCTGCGCTGGAGAAAATTGCTGAGCGAGCTTCGTCCGATTCCTCCGAAAATAGTTTCTACGGGGCCGGTGCTGGAAAATGTCCGCAGCGGCAAGGACGTGGACGTGACCGTCTTTCCCGCGCCGCGCTGGCACGAGCTGGACGGCGGCCGATACCTCGGCACCGCGTGCTGCGTGATCACCACGGATCCTGAAGATCCGTGGGTCAACGTCGGCATCTATCGCGTGCAGGTGCACGATCGAAACCGGCTTGGACTCTATATCTCGCCGGGACACCACGCGCGCATCATGCGGGAGAAATATTGGGCGCTGGGAAAGTCGTGCCCGGTGGTCGTCACCTTCGGCCAGGACCCGCTGCTCTGGCTCACCGCCGGGCAGTCGGTCCCTTACGGCGTCTCGGAATTCGATTACGCCGGCGGTCTCCGCGGCGCTTCGGTCGAAGTGCTCAAGGGTGAGCGCACCGGCCTGCCGATACCGGCGACGGCGGAGATTGCCATCGAAGGCGAAGTTCCGCCGCCGCAGGAAGAAAGCCGCGTCGAAGGTCCGTTCGGCGAGTGGCCCGGCTACTACGCTCACGGCGCGAAAGAAGAGCCGGTCATCCGCGTGCAGGCGGTTTATCACCGGAATGACCCGATCATTTCCGGGGCGCCGCCGATCAAGCCGCCCGCGTTGACCTTCGGCGTTCCCATCGGCGCCGCCGCGATCTGGAATTATCTCGAAAAAGCCGACGTGCCCGACGTGCGCGGCGTGTGGGCCTTCGTCGGCGGCTCGGCGCCGGGAGGCGGCGCTCCGTTCCTGGTGGTTTCCATCAAGCAGCGCTACCACGGCCACGCCCAGCAGGCGGCGCTCGCCGCTCTCGCCTGTCGCGCGGGAAATTATCACGGCCGCTTCGTCGTCGTCGTGGACGAGGACATCGATCCATCCGATCTCGGCGAGGTGATCTGGGCCATGTCGACGCGCTGCGATCCCAAGACGGCCCTCACGGTCATCGACAATTGCTGGAGCACGCCGCTCGATCCGGCCATGACGCCGGAAAAAAGAGACGCGGGCGATCTCACCAACAGCCGCGCGATCTTGAACGCCTGCCGCCCCTACGCCTGGAAAGACCGCTTTCCGCCGGTCAACGCGCTTAGCCCCGAGCTGAGACGCAAGATCAGCGAAAAGTGGAAAGATGTGCTGTAGTGGTTTAAAACCCGTCCCTACAAATTGTTGGTAATGGTTCAATTGGAATTCAACAACATTTCAATGTAGGGGCAGGCCCCTGTGCCTGCCCCTCTTTTCGGGCGACCACAGGGAGTCGCCCCTACGAAATTTTACGAACTGAACCACTCCCAAATCGTTGAACCTTTAATTTTTCGCCCGAAACGTGTATGAAGATGTGACCGGGCGTTGCAGAATGAATAACTTAGCCGATCAAATCAAAGAGATCGTTCTGAACGCCCTCTATCTCGAGCCAGGCTCGTTCAATCGCGTCGAGCCGGGACAGCTCACAAGCGTGGGCGGCCGGGTTTTTATCTGCCAGTTTTCCCACTTCACCCGGAACTTTCCACGATGGCTCGCCGCAGTCGCCTCGAACTGCCCCGAGTCGGAAGTGAGAAAATTTATCGCCGGCAATCTTTATGAAGAAGAGATCGGTCCCGCGGGACAAGGGTCTCACTACGACCTGCTGCTGAGGCAAGGCGAGGCGATGGGACTCACGCGCGAAGCGATCGAAACGACCACGCCGCTCTCCACGACGGCGCTTGCCATCAGCGCGCTGGAAAATATCTGCCGCAACCCCTCATGGCTGGAAGGGTTGGCGGCAACCACCGGGCTGGAATGCATCAACCATCCCGTGGTCCGCGCCGAATCGGGCGTTATTATCATCAACGACGTTCGCGCCTGGAAGCACCTGGGGCTGAGCGACCAGCAACTCCGTTCCAGAACCATTCACACGGAAGAAGACGAAAAGCACGTTGAGAACGGTCTCAGGATTCTCGCGGCGCATGCCGCGACCGAAGAGGCGCAGGAAAAAGTCGTCAACTCCGCCCGCGAAGCGCTGCTTGCTTTTCGTCTTTTGATGGAAGGAATCGGCAAGGCAGCGTTCGGGAATCTTCGCTAGCGCCGTTCCCCGGCACATCCCTGGAAATCAACGCGCTGGCTAAAAACGAAGCTTCTCTTGACCCGTGCGACCCGCCGCTATTTTTTCAGCACGCTATCCAAGAAGGTCGTGACCTCCTCGCGCAGGCGCACGTAGTCTTCCTTATAGTTCGGCTGATAGCTCGTTCCGTCCTGGGGCACGAGGGCCGGCTCGATGTGATCGCGCGCCACGTCGAGGCGCCGGCTCAAATAGCCGGATGACTTACTCCAATCGGTCTGCGCATCCTTGGTGAGAAGCCAATTGAGATACATTCTGGCGGCGTTGGGATGGGGCGCGCGGTTGATCAGCGCCACGCTGCCGAATCCCGCGGTCAAATAACTCGACTCCTTGAACTGCTCGGCGCGCACGAGATCCACCGGCAAACCCTTCGCCTTGAGCCCGGTAGCGTGCAGCTCGCTGGGCGCGACGACAATCAAATATTGCCCGCGCGCGAGCCACTCGAGCATTTGCCTGTCGTCATGAGAAAGGACGACCTTCGCAGCGAAGAATTTGCGCATGAACTCCTTGCCGAGCCGAGGATCGGCATACCAAAAGGTCGCCGTGGCCAGACCCGGACCCGCCCCGGTAGGATCTCTCATGACGATCTTGCCCTGCCATTTGGGATCGAGGAAGTCCCAATAGGAGCGAAGCGTTTCTTTCTTGACGTTCTGCGGATTGATCGCAATCGGCGTCTTGACGTTGGTCGAGAAGACCAGATTGTATCTTCCTTCCCGATCGGAGAAGTCGAGCCTCCCCTGCCACCATTTGTTCGGGTCCACGACATCGGGCAAGATGAGCGTAGGCCGAATGGGATCCAGAACGCCGGAAGGGAGAAGGCTTTCGAGCATGGTGGTGGTGCCGCCCACGTGGATGTCGACCAAGTATTGGCCGGCGTTTCTTTCCGCCAGTATCCGCGGCGCGGTCTTGGCGCCGGGGGCGCCATTGTACTCCACCTCGATGCCCGGAAAAGATTTCTGAAAGGCCGTCGTCAATGCCTGGCGCGCGTCCGCGCCGGGCGGCCCCATGACGACGACGCGCGCCTCTTTTCTCGCCGCCGTGAGAACCTGCTCCCATTCGGACTGCCAGCCGGATCTCGAAGGCTGCGCCAGCGCAACGCCGAAAGACAGAAAGAAGAGAAAAAAAGCGGAGATGCAGGATGGAAGATATCTCTCGATCAACCTTCAAATCCTCTTTCCCTTTGGGGCTTTCGCTCCTTGCCTCATGCTTTAACCGGAGGCATCTTGCAGGGAATGCCCCGCTTCTTGATCTCCGCCTCGAAAATCCGCCGAATCTCCGGATCCTCGTCCTCGTACTCGATCAAGGTGCCGCCCTCTTTGACGCTGATGAAAACGCCGCCGTCGCGCTTTTGCGCCGCGACGTAGAACGCCATCTTGTGCCGTTTGCTGCCGTAACGCAGCGCGAGCTGGCGCGCCGGTTCGCTGCCGAGGTTGAAGTGCTGGTGGAACCAACCGTTCGGCGGTCCGAATGCCGTGCCCGGCTTCCAGTCCACGCGGACGACCTGATCGCCGTGGCCGCTCCGGTAAGGATGAATCCCCAGCTCGTTCGGCCACATGATCGAGTACCCTTCCGACCTGAGGATCAAGAGGACCGCGCCGGCGCCGTGATAGTGCGCTTTGTGATACATGCCGACCGGCCATTCGACCAGATGGCCGACGAGCGAGTTTCCGGCGATCTCGAAACCGGTAAAGCTGCCGCCCTTGCCCTTGTACTCGTGCGCGTCGATATTGGCCGTCGCCACGTCGGCGATGAAGTTGGTGTCCCAATAATTTCCCCGGCCGATCGTGTAGCGCTTGTTGCCGACCTCGAAGTAGTTCTCCTCGCCGTTGTAGCGGTCCTTGAACTGATAGTTGCAGTTGAAAACGAAGTCGGCGTTGTGAAACATGTCCATGATCATCGGCGCGTTGGTCACCGACGCCAATAGAGCCCTCTGGCTTCCCCCGTTGATCAGGCGGTACCAGCTATTGAGCGGCGTGGCGAATAGGCTTCCCGGGCCCCATTCGAAGAAGCGCTTCCCCTGTCCTTCCTGCCATACCTCGGTGGAACCCAGTCCTTCTACCACGTAAAAAACTTTTTCGTAGAGATGCTTCTCCGGTTCGAGCGCCTTGCCCGCGGGAATCTCGACGACTTCCATTCCCGTGGCGCCCTCCATGCCGCGAAGCTGAACGAAGGCGCCGCGGCCGCCCTTCCTGGGCCAGGCTCCGAGCGGGATGCTCGCCACGTCGACGCCGTAGCCCTCGGCCACCGGCACACCTTCTTTCTTGATCCAGTCTTCGTAATACGGAATTGAGTTTTGCGAATTTTCAGCCATTACGTTTCCTTTCGTGAGAACAACTGTGTGCGCTCTAGGATTATAAATCCGTCCCGCTGCTGTCAAGGGCGATCGATTGTCATCAGACGGCGGTCCAGGCAAGGCATTAGTGTGCTGTCGCATAATTACACTGACGCTCCGTTCGTGGTGAGACTTGTCGAACCATGAGCGGAATCCGCTGAACTATCTCGCCCTTTCGAGAGATCAGGTTTAACTCGCTTCGTTGGACTGAGCCTTTTTCAGTCATTTTGCAAATCTGCGCCGCTCAATTTCCTTCTCCCTTGAGGGAGAAGGTCAGGATGAGGGGGCTATCTTCAGAGTAATTCACCCTCACCCTAACCCTCTCCCGCGAGCGGGCGAGGGGACCGGCTGGAAGACTCGCCTCTAAGGAACCGGGAAATCAGGCTGCAGCGATCTTAAAAAGACAAGCGTTGCAAATCACTTTTTGAGCCGCTATATGAGCGGGGGACGCGCAGGAATAGTTCGAGGCAATAATGGACCAGGCGATCGGTCTAGTCGGCGTAAGCAAGAAATTTGGGCTCGGCAATTCCGAACCGCAGACACCGGCTCTTCACGACGTCGAGCTTTCGGTCGCCAAGGGCGAGTTTCTTTCCATCATCGGGCCTTCGGGCTGCGGCAAAACGACCTTGCTTCGAATCATCGCCGGGCTGGTGCCCGAGTACGACGGCGCCGTGGCGATAGCCGGTAAGCGGGTGTCGAGCCCCGATTCCCAGATCGGAATGGTGTTCCAGGAAGATTCCACGTTTCCGTGGCGCACCGCGCTTAAGAACGTCGCTTTCGGCCTCGAGATGCGCAAAGTTCCGCCAGAACAATCCATCCGCAAGGCCATGGAGATGCTGGATCTGGTTGGCCTTACGGGTTTCGAGGGCCATTATCCCTCGACGCTCTCGGGCGGCATGAAACAGCGGGTGGCGATCGCCCGCGCGCTGATTTTAGAGCCGCAGATCCTCCTCATGGACGAGCCGTTCGGTGCGCTCGACGAGCAGACCCGGATTATTCTCGGCGATCAGCTCCTGGGAATCCAGGCCAAGCTCGGCCAGACGATTATCTTTATCACCCACAGCATTCAAGAAGCCGTCCAGCTATCGGACCGGATCGCCGTGATGACGGCCCGGCCGGGACGCATCAAAGAAGTGCTCAAGGTCGATTTGCCGAAGCCGCGCGGTTCGGAAGTGATCTCAAGCGACGGGTTTGCTAGAGTCAGCGCGATGGTCTGGGGTATGTTGCGGGAGGAGTCGTTGAAGGGGTTCGAACAATCCACGCAAAAGACTAACTCAGGGAGGTCGTGACCATGAAAACACGGATACGCGGACTGAGAGCGCTGATAATTTCGCTCGCGGTGGCGTCGGCGCTGTCGGCGGCGGGCGCAGTATCGTATGCGGCCGATACCGTTCGACTGGTCTTGCCCCATCGCGTTCTCTTCGACATCAGCCTGCCGTTTTATGTCGCGCAGGAAAAGGGCTTTTATAAACAAGCCGGCATCGAAGTGAATCCGATTTTCGCCGCGGGAGGCGGCGACCAGGTTCAGATCATGGTTGCCGGAGACGCGGATGTGGTGACAGGCACGGGCCTGCTCGCGACCTTGAGCGCGCTCGAAAGAGGCGCGCCGATAAAGATCGTCTCGGCGGAGGCGACCGGATTGAACGACGTGTTTTGGTACGTCAAGGGGAATTCTCCCATCAAGAAGATCGAGGATCTCGCGGGGAAAAAAGTGAGTTATAGCAACCCGGGTTCGTCGAGCCATCTCGCCCTGCTCGCCTTGGTGGATTGGCTCAAGTCCAAAGGCGTTCAGCCACCGGAGCTCGTCGCCGGAGGCAGTCCGCCGCAGCAATTCACGGGCGTCATGACCGACCAGTTCGATGCCGGCTGGTCCGCGCCGCCTTTCTTTCTTGAAGAGCTGAGCAAGGGAAATATCCGCATTCTTTTCCGCGGCAACGACGTTCCGGGACTTTCCGAAATCACGATCCGCGTGAATTTAGCGCGCGACGAATTTGTGAAAAAGCAGCCTAACGCCATGAGAGGTTTTCTATCGGCGACGAGAAATGCCATCCAGTTTGTCTTCGCCAATCCCGATGAAGCGGCGAAGATTTGGATCAAGAACGCGCAGCTCAAGGAACCTTTCGAGGTGGTCAAAGAAACTTGGAAGTTCTACTCGCCCAAATCCATGGCCCTTGCTCCGATCCAAGGAATCGATCGATCGCTGGAAGACGGCGTCAAATTCAAGTTCCTCAAGAAGCCGTTTAGCCGCGAAGCATTGAATCAGGCGATCGATCTGAGCCACCTGCCCAAATAGAGAGAGATCGAGGGAGATCGCCGTGGCGCGGGACCCGACCGAAACGAAGGGCGTTCGCATTTTGCGCGCGGCGTTCGTCCTGGCTCTCGTCGCGCTGCTGGAAATCGCCGTCCGGCGCAGTTGGATCAGCCCCCTCTTCGTGGCGCCGCCTTCGGCGATCCTGGAAACTCTATGGTCGATGCTGATCGCAGGCGACCTGCTAAAAATTTCCGGCACGACGCTGTTCATGCTGGTCGTGACGTTTTCGATCGGCTCCGCGGTGGGAATCCCCCTGGGATATATCTGTTGGCGCTATTCGACTTTCGGGCTTGCTTGTGAAAATTTCCTGGGCTCTCTGTTCGCGTCTCCGCTGATCCTTCTTTATCCCGTCTTTCTCGTGACCTTCGGCCGCAATCTGACGGCGATCATCGCCCAGGCGTTGCTGGTCGGAAGCATCCCGGTCGTTCTCGGCACCCAGGCCGGCTTCAGAAACGTCAGTCCAACCTTCATCGACGTGGGGCTGACGCTCCAGCTCACGCGCTGGCAGATTCTGCGGCACATTTTGATTCCCGCCGCCGCGCCCGCGATCTTTACCGGCTTGCGCGTCGGCCTGATCTATATGCTGCTCAGCATCGTCGCCATGGAATTCGTCGTCTCTCTCGGAGGCATCGGCCGTCTCGTATCCGACGCCTATTTCAGGCTGAACACCGAGGAGCTCTACGTCGGCGTGACGGTCATCATCTTTTTCGCCGTCCTGTTCTTCCGTCTGTTGCTTCACGGACAGAAGCATTTCGGGCCGGTGTAGGAACGGGCATGCGAGGCCGGCAAAAGAGCGCCGCGGTCATAGAGGCCGCGCTGATCGGCGGGATGGTTCTTGTGTGGTGGCTTGCGAGCATCAGCGGCTTCCGCTTCGAGCGTCTCTTTCCCTCTCCCTGGCGCATTCTCGTCACGGCAACCGATCTGATTCGCGACGGCGGGATATTTTCCCACCTGGGGTATAGTCTGCACGAGATTTTCTCCGGATTGGGCATCGGGGCGACGGCCGGACTCGCCGCCGGAATCGTCCTCGGCGCGAGTCGCACGGCCGGACGCATATTCGAGCCGGTCATCGCCGCGCTGGCGCCGGTGCCGAAAATCATCATCTATCCGATTTTCATCTGGTTCCTGGGGATCGGCATGGCTTCGCGCGTCGCCATGGGGGCGGTATCGACGTTTTTCCCGATGGTGATCTATACCGCGAGCGCCGTCGGACAGGTCCGGCCGATCTACCTCGAGTCTTCGCGCCTTCTGGGCGCGTCGCGGCTTCAGACTCTTTTCAAAGTTTACTTTCCCGCCATGTTGCCGTTTCTTTGGATCGGCCTTCGCCTCGGGACGGCCATATCGGTTGTGAGCATTTTGCTTGCGGAGACGAAGCTTTCCCAGAAGGGTTTGGGTTTCCTGGTCATCGAGTATTACAACCATTTTCAGATCGTGGAGATGTACTCGGTTCTGCTGCTGGTCTTCGCGACGGCGATCGGCCTCAACGCGGTTTTCGCCTGGCTGCAAGACAGGATCGCGGCGCTGAGGGAGAAGTAATCCCACGACTCAAACGCAGATTTTTTTTCGCGCCAAGACGCCAAGAACCAAAGTTAAAACAGGTTTTTCTTGGCGACCTTTGCGCCTTTGCGCGAGTGGTCCTGTCTTTCTTCTTTGCGCTAGCGGATTCCGAACAGCGCGCGAAACTCTTCCGGCTCCATCTCGTCGCTGCTCACCCGAAGCGGGAGGAGGTCCAGGGATCTGGGATCCAGGCGCTTCGCCGAAGGCGTGACGTCGCTCCTCGTGGGCAGCCGCCCCATCGCTTTCAGCAGCTCCGCCCCTTCTTTTCCCAGGACGAGATCGACGAACAACGCGGCGGCGCTTGGATGAGAAGAGCGCAGCGGCAAAGCGACGGAGATGGGAACGGCGATTATCGGCTTGACCGCGACCCAGTCCACGGGCGCCCCCCTCGTTCTCAAACGCTCCACGAGATGGGCGTAGGTGACGGCCAGGGGAAACTCGCCCGCCGCCAGCAAATTCGCGATCAGAACGTTGCCGTCGCGGAAGGCCGGCTTGTTGGCGGCGAGCTTGCGCATGTAGTCCTGCGCTTTTTGAGTTCCAAGCAGAGTGCGCATGCCGAAATACCAATCATAGGAGCGGGGGTCGATCGTGATCTTTCCATCCGACCACTTGGAATCGAGCAGATCATCCCATTTCGCCGGAGCGTCCGCCGGTCTGAGATGATTCGTATTGTAGGCGATCGTGTAATAGTTGTTGTAGAGGTCCACCCATCGACCGCCCGCGTCCCTGAACTTTTCGGGATATGCGTTCAATTCGACCGACGATATCTTTCCCAGGAGATTCTTTTTTTGCAGCAACATAAGGTCGGAGAATTTTCCCGAGACGACGTCGAACAGATGACGGTTGGCGCGGGCTTCGGTCAAGATGCGGTTCAGCAACGGCGCGCTGCCGGCCCTGAAAGAGGTCGCGTCCACGAACGGATAGCGACTGCGATACAATTCGATCAGCTTGGCGGAATCTTCCGGCTGCATCGCGGTATACCAGACGAGACTCCCCTCTTTCTTGGCCCCGCTGATCGCCTGCTCCTGGACGCACCAGGCCGTTGCTGCGAAAAGAGCCAGAACTGCCGCCGCGAGCGTTATTTGCTCTATCCTCCGCATACGCGAGCCGACCCCTACTTTTGCGCCTCGGGCTTGAGATACGGCATGACCGAGGCCATGATGGCGAGCAGGTTCATCAAGAGCGGCGATGGAATGACGCGGAGATACCGCGCGGGCTTGTCCGAAGTGACGAAGTGCTGGTGAAAGGTCTCCGGTGGAACGTACTGCGCGTCCCCGGGTCCCCAGTTGTATTTTTGATCGCCGATAATGCTGTAACCTTCCCCCTCCAGCCAATAGATGTAGGCTTCGCCGTGCGTATGGCCCTCGCTCGCCTGCGCGCCCGCCGCTATCTCGGAGATCGCGATGTTGGCGAGCGTGTTCTGGAACCCCATGCGGAAGTCGATCAAGTTGGCGACGCGCACGCCGCCCTCGATCGTTTTCCATTGCAGCTCGTTGCTGTGCATCATGATGCGCGACTTCTTTTTCGATTCGATAATCTGATGGTAAAGCTCGAGCGCTTCGGGCGCTCTCGCGGTCACGGCCCGCTCCTGGCTCGATTTCCATTCACCCGGCACTTGCGGAATCCACATGAATCACCTCCAGGGAGAACTCAGAAATTTTTCAGCGAAAGCAAACTTTGACTTTGCATACCGGCAGTGTTACGAGAAGTCAAGAAAAAACAGACGCGCGCCCCGGCGCTGGGCGGCGCTCTTCGCGCGCTCTTTTCCGGTCGCGGATTTCGCGCGGCCATGGGTGAGAATAAACCGTGACTCGTATGCTGAAACGGAAAACCCTGTTGAGGCTTTTTTTCATCGCGTCGTTTCTGTCCGGCGCCGTCAAACCCGTGCAAGCGGAAACGCTCCGCCTCGCCTTCTCCTCGTTCAGCGCTTCGAGCGCCGGTTACTTCACGGCGATCGAAGAGAAACTGTTCGCGCGGCGCGGCATCGACTTGATTCACATCTACATCGCCTCCTCGGCCGTCGTTTTGCCGGCGGTTTTAACTCGCGAAGTCGACGTCGCTACGCTTAGCGGCGAAGCCGCCATTCGCGCCTATCACCAGGGCGCGAAGAATCTGGCCATTGTCGCCACACCCGTGGACAAGTTCACGTTCTCTCTTTTCACCAAGCCCGAGATCAAGACGCCGCAGGATCTCCGCGGCAAAGTGCTCGGCGTCTCCCGCTTCGGCGGCAGCCTCGACATCGCCCTTCGCTACGGGCTCCAGTACGTCGGGCTCGATCCCAAGCGCGACAACATTACGCTCGTGCAGGCGGGCGGAATGCCGGAGATCATGGCCGGCCTCACCGCGGGAAAGCTCGACGGCGCCATGCTGCTCTCGGTCTACGCTTTCAGAGGCAAGGAGCTGGGATTTCGCGAGCTGCTCGATCTCGGCGCGTTGGACGTGCCCTTTCCGCAGGCGGTCACTCTAACGACCCGGGACTTTCTGCGCGACAAAAAAGACCTCGCCGGGAGATTTTTGGCGGCCTATCTCGACGGCCTGGAACTCTTTCTCAAAAATCCGCAGATCGGCAAGAAAGCCCTGGCGCGATTTACCGGAGTCCAAGATGAAAAGCTGCTCGACGCGGATTACAGACAGTACAAGGAAAAATATCTGAGCAAAACGGCACAGACGGAGCCGCGCACGCTCTCTATCGTTTTCGAGCGGATCGGCGTCTCCTCCGCCGACGAGCGCGACAAACTTTTCAAAGGCGTCGTCGACAATACGGTCCTGGCCGAAGCCAGGGCGCTGCGAGCGGCGCCGTCCCGGTGAGGAACTGAAAGTGGAAAACGATCCCCACGCCGTCAAGACCGCGACCGACCTTCGGGCCTTTATCGAGCAGAGTAGGCGTGCCGGAGAGCTCAAAGAAATTAAAGGCGCAGAGTGGGATTTGGAGATCGGCGCGCTGACGGAAATCTTCGCCGGCGCCGACGCGTCGCCGGCATTGCTCTTCGATGAGATCCCCGGCTACCCGCGCGGATTCCGCGTCCTCAGCAACATCTGCCATGCGACTTCGAGACACCCTTTGGCTCTGGGCATGGCACCGGAAATCCGCGGCGTGGAATTGGTCAAGGAGGTCAAGCGCCGGCTGGCGGAGTTCACGCCGATTGCGCCGAAGTTCGTAAACGACGCGCCCGCCTTGGAGAACGTGGCACGCGGCGCCGACGTAAATATTCTCAAATTTCCCGCGCCGCGCTGGCACGCCCAAGACGGCGGGCGCTACATCGGCACGTTCGACGCGGTGATCTGCCAGGACCCGGATACGGGCTACGTAAACATCGGCACCTACCGCGTTCAGGTTCACGACGAGAAGACCGCCGGACTTTTCATCATTCCGGGAAAACACGGGCGCCTCATCGCCGAAAAATATTGGCGCCGGGGCATGCCTTGCCCTTTTCTCGTCGCCTGCGGCGTGCCGCCATCGATGATCGCCGCCAGCGCCGTCGGCATTCCCTGGGGGATGAGCGAGTATGAATTCCTCGGCGGCCTGCTGGGAACGCCCGTTACGGTCGTGAAGTCGGAGCTTTACGGATTGCCGATGCCCGCCTATGCCGAGATCGTGCTCGAAGGGTCGGCGCCGCCGCCTGAAACATCTGCGCGCCTCGAAGGTCCATTCGGCGAATGGCCAGGATATTACGCGTCGGGGGCGATCGCGGGACCGATCGTGAACGTCCAGGCGATCTATCACCGAAACGATCCGATTATTACCGGAGATCCGCCGCTGAAAACGTATCTCAACAGCGACCTTTACATGTACATTCGCGCCGCCAACATCTGGTCGTCGATGGACCGCGCCGGAATTCCCGACGTTCAGGGAATCTGGTTTCCGCGCCAGGGTCGGTTCGTGGTCGCGGTCGCGGTCAGGCAACGCTACTCCGGTCACGCGAAACAGGCCGGCCACGCCGTCCTGGCGACGAGGGACGGCGGGCGCGACGTCAGAATGGTGATCGTCGTCGACGACGACATCGATATCACCAACGTCAACGAGCTGCTGTGGGCGGTCGCGTCCCGCTGGGACCCCAAGACGCAATCCGAAATTGTCGACGTGCCGGCCAGCGTGCTCAATCCGACGCTGTCGCCGGAGGCCAAGGCGAAAAACGATCTGGTCGGCTCGTGCATCATCATCGACGCCTGCCGGCCGTTCCATTGGATCGAGGATTTTCCCGCCCCGAGCGCCATCAGCCCCGAATACAAAGCGGAGATGCTGAAACGATGGGGGCGGTCGTTCGAGAAGTGAAAGGAAATGCAATGATCACCAAAGAAGACGTCTTTAAGACCATCGCGGGCGCGTGGTGGGAGAGGTCGCCCAAGATCGTGGAGTTCGTCAATCATCATTTGAGCGTCGAAGGCGCGAGAATCTTCACGCGCGAGCACACCTACTTCGCCGCCCACTTCCCCCGCTGGTTCGGCAACGTGATCGCGAATTGCCCTCACCTCGAGCCGCGCTCCTATATGATCGGCAACATTTACGTCGAGGAGGTGGACGATCCGACGATCCACGACACGCACCACGGCAGCATGGTCACTTTCGGCGAAGGGCTGGGCCTCTCGCGCGAAGAGGTCCTCAACCACGTTCCCAGCATACCCATGCGGCTCGGCGTCCATTACTGGGACAACTTGAGCCGCACGCGGCCGTGGCTCGAAGGGTTCGCCGCCATCGGCGCGCTCGAATTGACCAACCACGGTGAGTTGGCCGCGCGCTACGGAGAGAAGCCTCTCAACTCGCGGAAAAAATGGGCGCCGCTGAGATTGGAATCCAAGTATCTGGTCCACTGGGAGGCGGCCGACGCGGCGGACCCCGACGAGGGCGGGCACGCCGACGAGACGATCCGCATCCTAGTCAAATACGCCGAGACCGATGAACAAGCGCGCGCGGCGCTCAGCGTCGTATCCGAAAGCATCAACACTTTTCGTTACATCTATGACGACATCGCCGAGCGCGCCATCGCAGCGTCGAAAAAGTCCCGGTAAAAGGAGGAAAAGCCATGGAGAGAATTTTTGTCGGCACGCTCGACGGTATCTTCAGAGTTGCGCGTAACGGCGGCTGGAAAATCGAGGGCAAGGATCTGGTGGGCGCCGAGGTCAACTGTCTCGGAGTCCGGCCGAACCGGCGCGAGATGGTCTACGCCGGAGTTCGTGGCGGCGGCCTCTACCGCAGCGACGACGCCGGGAAGCGCTGGCAGAGACTCGGAGAAGGCGTGGTCTCGGACAAGGTTCGCGCCCTGGCGCTCGATCCCTCGAACCCTAAGGTCCTCTACGTCGGCACGGAGCCGGCCGCGCTTTGGAAGAGCGAAGATGAAGGAAAGAGCTGGAAAGAGCTTGGGGGCGTGCGGAAGCTCGCCGACGAGCGCAAGTGGACCTATCCGGTGCCGTCGATCCAGCCGCATCTTCGCAGCATCGCCGTCGATCCGAAAAATTCCAACAAGCTCTGTCTCGCCGGCCAGGTGGGCGGGGTTCTTCTGAGCGACGACGGCGGAGAATCGTGGCGGGACGTGCGCTATCCGATCGACATGGACGTTCATTCCGTCACTTTCGATCCTTCCGACCCGAAGGTCATTTACGCCGCGACCGGCGGCGGAGAAAATTTTCCCGACCCGACGCCGCCGCCGAAAGGACGGCCGCTCTATCGCTCGCCCGACGGCGGCAACTCCTGGGAATCGATCACGGACTCGCTCAAGCGGACCTATTCGGTTCCGGTTCGAGTTCACCCCAAAGATTCGAAGACGCTCTACATCGGCGTGGCCGAGGAGCCGCCGCCGTTCTGGCTCAAGCGGCCGACCAAGGCCAACGGCGCCTTGATGCGAAGCACCAATCGCGGCGCAAGCTGGGAACAACTCGAGCGCGGCCTGCCGAGCCCGTTCGAAAGCATGGTGGAGTGCATCGAGTTCGCTCCGGAAGAGCCCGATCACGTCTTTATCGGGACCGGCGGGGAAGGCGCGCGCTTCATCAAGCTGGAAGAAGGGGAAATTTTTCACAGCTCAGACAGAGGCGATCATTGGGAGAAGATCCCGCTCCGCTTTCCGATCGTTTACGCATTGGCCGTGCAATAAGGCGGCGGTTCCGTCCTTTGCCCATGGACAACAACCCCGTTATCCTCGTTACCGGCGGCGATTCCGGAATCGGCCTTGCCATCTGCCGGCGTTTTGCCCGTTCCGGATACAATGTCGTCATGAGCGCGAAGAACGCGGGCAAGGGAAAGAAGGTCGCCGAAGCTATCAGCCGCGACGGCGCCGTTTACGTGAAAGCGGATGTGAGGAAGGAGAAAGCGGTCCGAGAGCTGATTCGCCGAACGATCGCCGCGTGGGGAAGACTCGATGTCCTTTGCAACAACGCCGGGGTTCAAAAGCTCGCGCCGCTTGAAAGCGCATCCTCGAAGCTGTGGGATGAAGTCATGTCGGTGAACGCGCGCGGGCCGTTTCTCTGCAGCAAGTACGCTCTGCCCTATTTGCAAAAGGCGCGCGGCTGCATCATCAATGTCGCTTCGATCGGCGGCTTGGCCGGATACGCCGGCGGCGCGGCTTACTGCGCATCAAAAGCATCAACAATCATGATGACCAAGGTGTTGGCCCTGGAGACGGCTTCGCGGCAGGTGCGCGTGAACTGCATCTGTCCGGGAGCGACGAAGACTTCGATGATCCCGCCGCAAAAGCTCAAAAGCCTGCCGAAACAGATTCCTCTCGGCAGAGTCGGCGAGCCCGAAGACGTGGCCGAGATGGCATTCTTTCTCGCTTCTCCGAGCGCCCGGCAGATTACCGGCGGCGTCTTCGTCGTGGACGGCGGAATCACCGCCGGGAGGGCGCGGCTCGCCTGATGAAGAAGCGTGGCATCGACGCTTTCCTGGAGGCGCGCAAGCTCGCCGTGGTCGGCGCCTCGGAGAACAATTTATTCTCGGTTTCGCTTTTGCGGAACCTCGCGGCCTTCGGCTTTCCCGACGGCGATCTTTACTTGATCAATCCCAGACGGAAGGAAGTTCTCGGCCGGACCTGCCGCCCAAGTCTTTCCGCCGTTCCGGCGCCGATCGATCTGGCGGTGCTGCTCGTCGCGCGCGAGCGCGTGCCGGAGGCTTTGCGAAGCTGTGTCGAGAAGAAAATTCCCGCCGCGCTGGTCGTCGCTTCGGGATTCGCCGAGAGAGACGCAAGAGGAAAAGAGCTTCAGGAAGAGACTCGGCGGCTTGGCGCCGCTATCGAGATCATGGGGCCGAACAGCATGGGCTTTGTCTCGCCAGCAAAGAATCTGATGCCGTGGTGCAGCCCATTGCCGGACAATCTTCGGCAAGGAAACGTGACGGCGATTTTCCACAGCAGCGGCATGCTGAATCTCTTTCTGCACCAGTGCGCCGAGCGCGGTGTAGGAATCCGGCACGGGTGGGCGCCGGGAAACGAGATTACGATCGGCATGCTGGATTGTCTGCGCGCTGCGGTCGAGGACGAAGACACGCGTGTGATCGCCCTCGTTCTCGAGTATCTCGGAGATCGAAAAGAGTTTGCTCGACTATTAGATCGCGCGCTCGAATGCCGCAAGCCCGTCGTCGTTCTAAGGCTCGGCAGATCTTCCAAAACCGTGCGGGCTGTTCAGGCCCATACCGGAAGGCTCGGCACGCCGAGCAGGGCCTGGGCCGCGTTCGCGCGGCAAAAAGGGGCGATCTTAGTCGAGACGCTGGATGAGTTGATCGAGAACTGCGTATTCTTATCCGAGTTTGCCGGAAAATCCGCCGCGATCGAAGTGGGAGGACTCGGCCTGATCACGATCTCCGGCGGCGACTGCAGCCTGCTCACCGACTTGTGCGAACGGATCGGCTTGGATCTACCCGAGCCTTCTCAAAAAACTCAGGCGGCGATTTCCGCGGCGATGGAAAAACCTCTTACGCTCGCCAATCCTTTGGACGTGGAGGATCTCTGGAGCGCGCAGCCGGAGTCCTTTAAAGAGGCCGTGAGGCGCTTTGCCGAAGATCCGGCGTTCGGGATCGTGGCCTGTCGTTTGAATTTGCCGAAAACGCCCGGCCCGTCGTTCATCGAAATGTATGAAGGCGCCGCCGCGGCGATCCGGTCGGCGGGCAAGATGGCTATTTTTCTTACGCGCGCCAGCGAGCAGTTGAACGAAGAGTGGTTCAAGTTGTTCTCGCGGCTGTCCGCGCCCTTTTTGCTTGAGTACGGGAAAAGCCTCGGCGTGATTAAGAACTATTTGAACTACGTGGATCGGCTTCGGCCGGCCAGGGCTTTGCTTCGACCGAAGTCTCCATCGGAGACCCCGGCGCTGAAAATGGATTTTTTGCGCTTACGCCGGGAAGGCAACAAAGTTTTGCCGCATGCTCAGGCGAAAGCTCTGTTTAAGGCGTATGGAATCCGCTTCGCGCCGGACGGCATCGCGCGCTCCGAGCAGCAAGCGATCGAGGTCGCATCGGGCATCGGATACCCCGTGGCGTTGAAAATCCTATCGCCCGATTTGCCGCACAAGACAGAGTCGGGCGCCGTCGCGCTCGGGATCGGGTCTCCGGAAGAGCTGTCCGGCGCCTACCGTAAACTTCACGGGTCAATGCAACGGATGAACGTGGAGATCGAGGGTGTATGGGTCCAATCGATGGTCCCGGGCGGAACGGAAGTTGTGGCGGGAATCTTTCAAGACCCGCTTCTCGGTCCCGCCGTCCTCGTCGGCCTTGGGGGCATTTACACCGAAATCCTCAACGATACCAGCATTCGGATTCCACCCCTTTCGCATGAAGAAGCCGAAGCGATGGTCCGAGAACTGAAAGGCAACGCCATTTTGATGGGCGCGCGCGGGCGGCCCGCGTGCGACGTCTCCGCCCTGGCGGACATTCTCGTCGCCTTGGGCATGGCCGCGCTGGATTTTGAAGACCTCTTGGCCGCGGTCGATCTCAATCCCGTTATGGTCCTGACGGCGGGCCGAGGAGCCGTCGCGGTGGACGTTCTCGCCACGCTGAAAAACCAATAGGAGGATAGGAATGGATTATAAAACGATCGAAGTGAAGCGGGACGGCGGCATCACCTGGCTGACGTTCAATCGTCCGGAGAAGAAGAACGCCATGAACCCCGCCCTGCACCGGGAAATGCACAACGCGCTGGCCGAGCTGGACCAGGACGCGGACACGCGCGTCCTCATCATTACCGGCAAGGGAGACAGTTTCTGCGCCGGGGAAGATTTGAAGGAATACTTTTACGAACTCAAGGACAATCCCCGCGAAACCGAGCGCATAAGGAAGATCTCCTATGAGTGGCGCGGCAGGATGCTGAAGCTTTTTTCCAAGCCGACCATCGCTTCGGTCAACGGCTGGTGTTTCGGCGGCGCCTTCGCCGTCGTCGCCAATTGCGATCTTGCCATCGCCGCCGACGATGCAAAGTTCGGCCTTTCGGAAATCAATTTTGGACATTTTCCCGGAGGGCTCGTGCCCCGGGCCATCATGGATCTTCTCCGCTGGCGCGAGGTAATGTACTATTCTCTGACCGGCGAGCCTTTCGACGGCCGGCGGGCGGCCGAGATCGGCCTCGTCAATTTCGCGCTGCCGAAGGCGAAACTCGAAGAGCAAACGCTCGCCCTAGCGGCGAAACTAATCGAAAAAGACCCGCTGGCCTTGAGAGAGACCAAAGAGGTCTTGCGTATCGGACGACAACTGAACGACGAGGAGACCTGGTACTGGGCCCAAGCGAAGAGCAACGAGGCGACCTACCTGCAAAAGGGCGGATGGCTCGACCGCGGCATCAAGCAATTCTCCGAAAAGAAATACCGGCCGGGCCTCGGCGCGGTCAAGAAGGAGTAACGGCGACGAAGATCGCAAAACTGAAGACGCGGATTCTCGAGCTTCCCTATCGGAAGCCTTTGATCACCGCGACCAACCGCTTCTCCAAAGCGCAGGGAATTCTGGTCGAAGCGGTCTCGGAAGACGGCCTTACCGGTTTCGGCTATGCGGATCTCTTTCCGCGCACGGGTGAAACCACCGGCTCGGCGCTCTATGCGGTTGAAAAAATCATCGCGCCCGCGGTCGAGGGACGAGACATCGCCGATATCGGAAAAATAAAGGGCGAGATCGATCGCCTCATGATCGGCAACCCTCGGGTGAAATCCGCGGTCGACACGGCGCTACACGATCTCTTGGCGAGACAGCTTAAAGTCCCCCTTTGTCTTCTTCTCGGCGGAGCGGTCAAGGCGGAGGTGCGAATCATAAGATTCGTGGGGTTGGCCGAGCCCGAGGCGATGGCCGAGGATGCGCGTCAACTCGTGGCCCTAGGATTCACCGCTCTCAAGCTCAAAATCAACGGCAACGTCAAACTGGATACGGCGCGCGTGGCCAAGGTGCGCGAGGCGGTCAGAGGAGAGATCTTCATTAAAGTCGACGCCAACGAGGCTTACGACACGAAGTCGGCGCTGCGGATGGCCGGGAAGCTCGCCGACTTCAACGTCGCCATCCTGGAGCAGCCCGTGCCGCGCGCTCAGATCCAGGCGCTGAAAGAAATCAAGCTGAAGTCCCCCATTCAGATCGAAGGCGATCAGTCAGCCAACTCGGTCGCCGAGGCGTACCGTCTGATCAAGCAAGGCGCGGTTGATTCGATCAACACGAGCATTCAAAAGGCGGGGGGATTCTCGGAGGCCCGCCGGATCGCCGAATTGTGCGCGCTCGGCGGCATCGCCTGTCATCTCAGCAACACGGCAGGCAGCATGGTCGGCGACGCGGCGGCGCTGCATCTCGCCGCCAGCTGCGCCAGCATTTCTCCACTGTGTGAGCTGGGCGAATTCGAAACCATCGACAACGACCCGTTTCAAGGATTGTCGGTAAGAGACGGGGCCGTTTCTCTTTCGGAAGAACCGGGCCTAGGCGTGGCACCCATACAAGTAGGTAAGGATGAAGGATGAAAATTCATCCTTTCGCCTTCCGCCTTCAGCCTTGTCTTAGGGGTACATGTACTCGATCGGGGGAGATTCGAATTCCGTCTCCACTTTGGCGACGCCGGGAACCGCCTCGGCGATTTGGACGATCTCGCGCTCCAAGTCGAGGTTGGCGAGAATGCCCGACAGTCGGACGCGGCCGCCGTCGACGTTGACGCTGACGGTGAGATTGCGCGTCTTCGGCGAAACGATCAGCGCCGCCTGAACCCTCGCGGCGATGGTCAGATCTTGAAAGGCGTGTTCGGACTCCGGCGTCGGCTGATATTCCGGGCGGCGCACCGCCTCGACGATCAGGTGCGACGCGCTCTCCAGACTCATCTGGCCGACGTTGAGTACGAGATCGTAGCGGCTCGGATCGCGCCAGTCGCCGCCGAATAGCGCCTGCAGCCGCCGCGTCCGCGCCTTGTCCACTTGCTCGATATAGTGCGTCGCAGCGGTTTCGCTCATTCCTTCCCTGGAGCGCACCTGTTCCACCCGATAGCTCATCGGCGCGGTGAGATAAACTTTCAGCACGTGACGGATGCCGGGGAAAAGATCCTGGCCCGCGTGGCCGTGATAAACGAGATTGCCTCCCTGCGCGACCTCGCACATGGCGGCTTGAAGCACGATGCGATAGAGCCGCAGCCCCTCCTGCCATCGCTCCCACCAGCGCGGCGCCGTATCCAATATCTCGGTGAACTTCGCTTCCGGTATGCCGTAGCGCTCGCTCGCCTGCATCAAGACTTCGCGGCTGACGCAGCGGTAGTCCAACTGAGAGGCGACCCTCTCCGCCAGCTCCGGGCCGCCGCTAAACGCTCCCCGGGTTATGGTTATGATGGACATTCTTGTTCCCTCCCTTATCAGCTAAGCTCAGGAACCTGCAAACATCCGAATTCTTCGCGACTACCATTTAACATAGGTCGTTTATACAGTCCATCCCTAGAGTGGAGCCTTGACTTCGGTGTGCCAATCGATGCAGAAGAGGCTCTGTCCATATGAACACCGCCCGACATCTCGCATTGTATCTGGCTCTGGCATGGATCGCTCTCAATCCCGCGCCTTCGTTCGCCGATGCCGGCAAAATTCTCGTCTCGGCGCCGTCCAAGTCCCTCACCTGGTTTCCGGCGGCGCTGGCCAAGGAGAAGGGATTTTTCAAGGACGAGGGGCTGGATGTGGACTTTGTCATCATGAACCCCCGGCTCGCGCTCCAGGCGGTGGTTTCGGGCGACGTGGCCTATACGACTGCGCTCGGCTCGACGATCCGCGCGGCGCTCCGGGGAATTCCGCTCCGCGTCGTTCTGACGATCTGCGAGAAGCCTCACTTCGCCCTGATCGCCAAGCCGGGAATTACCTCAATGGACAAGCTCAAAGGAAAAATCCTCGGCATTTCTTCGTTCGGCGCCAGCAGCGACACCATGGCGCGCGCGGTTCTGAATAAGTACAAGCTGACGCCGGGACAGGACGTGAAGATTCTTGCCGTCGGCGGCGGCCTCAACCGCTTGGCGGCGCTTAAGTCCGGCGCGATCGACGCCACTCTCATCGAAGCGCCCTACAATGTCATGCTGGAGCAGGAAGGATTTTCCAAAATACTGTTCGTCGGCGATATCGTCCCCTCCCCGATCGCGGGCTTTGGAACCACCATCGAACGTATCCAAAAACAGGGAGGAGAAATCCGCCGGCTCGTTCGCGCGACCCTCCGCGCAACGCAGTTCGCCAAGAGCAAGCGGGAAGAAACCGTCAACTCGATCGCCAAGTGGACGGCGATGGAATTGCCGCTGGCGCAGGGAAGCTACGACATGGCCGTCGCGACCTGGTCGCCGAGCGGAACTCCCGGCGCGGAAGCGCTCCGCGTCACGATGGAGGAAGTGCAGAGAGAGCTCAAGCTCGACCGCGCTCCGGATCCTTCTCAGGCTTTCGATTGGAGCTTCGTGAAACAATAATCTTTCAGGAGAAAACCATGGCTAACTATCGATCACGCTTCGCCTGGATACTGCTTCTCGCAGTCATCCTGGTTCCCGCGCGCGGCTTCACGCAGAGCGTGGAAAAAATCAAGATCGTCTACGCGAGCCGCGGCTTGCCTTTCTTCAGCGCCTTTGTCGCCAAAGAGATGAACTTTTACTCCAGGCAGGGGCTGGAAGTCGAGCTGGTTCAGGTCGCGCCCCGGATCGCGATCACGGCGCTGGCGACGAACCAGGTCGATTATTCGATGAACATCGGTTCGACCCTGCGCGCGGCGATGCGCGGCTTGCCGGTACGCGCGGTCGCTTCGAGTACCGTCGCTCCGTTCTTTGCCCTGGTGAGCAAAGAGAAGAGCGTCCATGACCTCAAAGGAAAATTATTGGGCGTAACCGATCCGGGCGGAACGAATTACCAGGTCACCAAACTTATCCTGCAGCACTACGGGCTCGTTCCGCTGAAGGACGTGGGCCTGCTTACCATAGGCGAAGAAAAGCTCCTGCTCGACGCGATGATAGCCGGTAGAATCGCCGGCGCGGCGATCACCCCTCCCTGGCCTTTCGAAGCCGAAAGGCACGGCTTCAAAATCCTGGTCAAGGCCTCCGATGTCGTCCAGTTCCCGTTCGTCGGCCCGACGGTGAGCCTTGACAAGATCAAAACTCAGAGAGAGCAGATCAAGAAGGTTATTCGCGCCGAGATCGAAGCGCTCCGCTTCATTCGCGAGCGCAGGCAGGAAAGCATCGAAATGATTACACGGATATTCAAGATGGATAAAGAGATCGCGCAAAAATCCTATGACTTCTCCGCGTCGTTCTTCAGCAAGGACGCGCGCATCCAGCCCGAGGCGGTCAAGCGGCTGATCGCGCTCGAAAGAGAAGCCGGGAACATCAAAGAGGACGTAGATATCGCGCAGGTGGCGGACGTGTCGCTCGTCGAAGAGGTGCTGCGGCAATCCCCGTCCGGGCGATGAGCGGCTGTCGAATAAGAATCTTTCGAGCTTCATCCTCCAGCCGGTGCAGCTGCCGCTCTGTCCCAGAAAGGAGGGAGGAATGAGATGATGATGGAGCCCGTCACCGAGGCGCGGATTGTCCAGCTGAAGTCTGCGTCTCCACAAACCCGGGCGGATTGGCGCGAGGTGCTCGAAGCTGATAATGGAGCTGTTCGGAACGTGCTCAACGCCGCCACCCGGTACGCCGAAATGAATTCGCTCCTCGGGTCGTGGTGGACGTTGCCGGCATGGGCGATTTATCACCTCGCGTATCGGCGAGCGGGCCGCTTCATCGAGGAGAGTGATGACATCGCCGAGAGATTGTCGTTTTCCCCTTCGGCGCTCGCGTTCCTTCAGCGGGCATACACGTGGGCGCATGC
The DNA here is from genome assembly GCA_036504975.1 of Candidatus Binatia bacterium. Lineage (NCBI taxonomy): Bacteria > Candidatus Binatota > Binatia (SeqCode) > Binatia bacterium. Next base: position 34,690 of record DASXUF010000149.1, read on the forward strand.
CGGTTGCACTGCGGCAATCGTTTCGGATGGCGACAAGCTCTGGCACTTGCGCAGTCTCGATTGGGGTGAGGAGCCCGGAGAAAGCGACGTGGGTTTCGTGCCAGCGATCGCCGAGGCGACGAAGCGGTTTGATTTCACCGTCGAAGGAAAAATCGTGTTCCAGTCCGCCGGTATCACGGGAATGATCGGCGTGCTGACGGGGCTCAAGCCGAGAGCGTTTTCAATCGCAATCAACTACGCGCCATGGAAAACATGGAGCGCGCACTGGCGTCCCGACCCGACTTTTCTTGTGCGAGAGCTACTTTGCAATGAAAAGATCAAAGACTACAAGCAGGCTTTCGCCGCGATCAGGAGCTGGGAACCTAGCTCGCCGGTTTTTATTTCCCTGTGCGGGATAGAGCCTGGCCAGGGCGCAATCATCGAGTTCGGCGATGAGCGCCTCCCGGCCATCAGGGAGCTGGGCGGCAACCCGTTCATCACGCAGGGCAACCACTTCTCGGAGGAGAGCGGATTCAAGAAGCAGAATCGAAAACGGGTTGACGAGCCCGCTCCGGGCAAGACATGGGACGACTATCCACTCGAACGCACGTCCTTCAAGCGCTGCGAGATTCTCCAAACCTCGTTGCGGGAAAGACTCAAGCAGGGGCTTCCGCAAGGCGGCATGCCGCAGGTCTTTCGGGAGGCGTACAGCATTTCTCCGATCTTGAACCGTGAAACCGTCCAGTGGACTCTCATGGAGCCGGCGGGAAGCTACATAGCCATCTGGGCGAGGCAAAGAAGTAAGAGTCGGTAAGGATGTCGTACTTGAATCTTTCTAAGTGCGCGTGCGTCACGGGGTTGATGAGCCTATTTCTTGCTTGCGGAGCGTGGAGAGGTGCCGCCATGGAATATAATGCATCTACGCCGCTCTACACGAGCGACAAGGCTCCTTTTCGCATTACCGACGTACCTGCGGCTCTGGACAAGCTGTTTTCCGCGGGGGCGCCGGTTCTCCTCTTCGTTCATGGTCGAGGCTTCGAGCCGAAGAAAAGTCTTGAGGGCGGGTTTTTTGTAGAAGGCAATGCCGTGCACAAGCTGGAGCGGGACTACGGCGTTCGTGTATTGATGTTCAACTGGGACTCAGCGCCGAGCAAGATCCTATTCGTCCCACTCTGGAAGGACCGGTCGCGGCCGTTGTCAAAGATGCCGGGGGCCGCGGAGAGCTTGCACAAGGTGTTGACGGCTGTGGCCGCCTATCGGTCCCACAAGCACGGCGACAAACGCCTGGTCCTGCTGGCGCACAGCATGGGCACCATAGTCCTGGAGACATTGGTTCGAAACCATCAGTGGCCCGTCGGGCCGGGTCCCATTTTCTCGAACGTCGTGCTCACCGGAGCGGACGCCAACAACGAGACCCATGAATCATGGCTCACCACGATTGCGCAGAGGGAAAAAGTTTACGTAACGGTAAACCGCGATGATGACGTGCTCGCGGATTCCACTGATCAACGACCGGAGGGCATGCTGCCACTAGGAGTCAACCCCGGAAAGCAGCTCGCAGCGAACGTCCGTTACGTGGAGGTTACCGGCCTAGGAACAGCCAAATCGGGTGATGGGAAGGCGACGGGCAGGCATGAGATGTTCACGAAAGCGGGAATGCACCAGCAAGTGAATGTATGCCGTTTCTTCAACTCCGCGCTTCGAGGCAACCCTGTTGAGTTGGTACCGGGAGGTAACGTCGAAACTGTGGTTAGGGAACAGATCTTACAGTTGAAGTTCCATAGAGATCCGAAGGATGCCTGCTGGGGCGTTCCTACCAGTTAATTGAACAGAGAAGACTCGATTCGTGGTCGGGAGTGCGCACGGCGGTAGCGGATCTATCACTGGCGGAAGACGTCAACCGGGAACTCACACGGGGGCGCTGAGGAGACTGCTCCGGTCATGTACTCCGTCGGACCCCCGGCCGGTGACTTTAAAATTGACGTAGCGCTTAAATTCGACTATCCTCTTCGACTGTCAGCCGTGCTCAGACCCTCTGGTTAGATTGTTGGGGTTCTCGAAGGGTTCGGCAACTAGGTCTGGGCCAGTCTGAATCTCCAGTGGCTGGCCTTTCAAAGGAAATTCCCATCCCTTCGCCGCCAGACGGCGTTCAATTCGCAGGGTTATTTCGCCCTTCAGCGCTACAGGTGGGCGTGATCGCCCTCGTGCCCGAGAATTGGGATTCCGTATGGATGCCCCGTCATCAGGTATTGACGCGCCTGGCACGTTACTTTGACGTCGTCTGGATAAACCCGGCCCGCGGATGGCGTGAGTATTGGCACCCGAAGGGAGGAAGCCATCTGCAACGCGAGGAATTTCGTGAAGTGTTGCCGGGCTTCACTGTAATGACGCCGGGAAGGATGCGACCCAGGTTTCATCGTCCTCGGTGGCTGCGCCGCGCGACGCTGGCGCAAACATTAAAGGACGCCCGGGCATATCTCGCGCGACGCGAAACAAAACGTCTCGCGCTCTATCTCTGGCGACCCGAATTCGCCGAAGCGCTCGAGCTCATCCCACACGACGCAAGCTGCTACCACATCGATGATGAGTACTCCTTCGCCGACGTGGCACGGCCCAACGATCCCCAGGAGATCGAACTGCTGCGTTCGGTCGACCAAGTCATCGTGCACTCGCAGGGTCTGCTGAAGAAGAAAGGAGACATCAATCCCCACACCGCATTAATCCCGAACGGCGTGGACTACCCGGCGTTTGCAACCAAGCAAGCAGAGCCGCCGGATCTTGCCGCGGTGCCCGCCCCCCGGATAGGGTACGCGGGTGTAATAAAGCGGCAGCTCGATCTCGGCCTGCTGGTGCGGCTCGCACGCGCGCGTCCGGGTTGGTCGTTCGTGCTGGTTGGACCGGTCGGCAACGTCTCCGGCAAGGAAGCCGTCCTTGCGGAACTGCGGGCGTTGCCCAACGTCCATTTCCTCGGCTACAAACCGGTCAACCAGCTCGCGGCTTATGTGCAGCACATGGATGTGTGTCTGATGTGCTATGAGGTCAACGACTACACGAACTGCATCTATCCGTTGAAACTGCACGAGTACCTTGCCGCCGGACGTCCGACCGTCGCTTCACCCATTGCGAGCGTCCTCGATCATTCCGACATCGTCACCTTGGCGCGAAGCGAAGAGGAGTGGCTTGCCGGGATCGCGCGCGCACTCGCTTCGCCATCATCGTTCGAAAGCGAACGCCGGCGCCGGCGCGCGGCGTCCTACGATTGGGATATTTTGGTGGAAAAGCTGGCGCGGATCTTTTGCGAGCGGCTGAATATCAGATGGCCGGTCGACGTCACAATGAAC